>CAYWUR010000045.1:0-9963 GCA_964460745.1 uncultured Desulfobulbia bacterium
AGGAATTTCTTTTTCCAGCAATTGCCGGCATGTCGCCAGAAGGTCGGCTTCCTCCGTGTTGATCTTTCTGCCCCGTTTATTATCGGCGGCAAGACGCTCCAGCCGTTTTTCCACGATCAGCAGATCAGCAAAGATCATTTCCTGCTCCAGCGAACGAAAATCTTTTGCAGGATTAGAGTTCTCCTGACTGTATCCTTTGAAGTTCCTTACCACATGCAGAAGGGCGTCACAATTTCGTACAGGAGTCCAGACGTTGTCGTCTTGTTTTTGTTCCTGCCGATAGGGCTTGGGAACCGGCAGAAAATATTCAACCTGGGCATAGATGGTTTTTTTGGGTTGATACATTTCTGTGAGCATGTCAACACGCTTATCTGGTACATGTATTGTGCCGATACGGTATTCTCCTCTGGACGCCTCCGCTTCAGGTGAAATTCCGGTGAGGGTTTCAAAAAGTATGGATTTTCCGGCGCCGGTCAGGCCTATAATTCCGAGTTTCATTTCGTGTCCGTTCTTTATTTGATGTATTCGTAAAAAGTCCGTCCTGGATTTTTTACGAGTCCATCTTATTTGATTTTTTGCAAACGTGCCTTGGCCGTTTTTATCTCATTGCTTTTTGGGTAGTCGGACAGCAATTTTTTATAGACGATTTTAGCGGTAGAGGCGTCATTAATTTTTTCAAAGGCTTCAGCCTGTTTCAGCATAGCAGCGGGCGCCTTTAGGTAATAAGGAAAATCGGCTATTACTCGTTGGTATTCAAGGATGGCCAACTCATATTTTTTTTGTTTATAGAGTGCGTCGCCCATCATGAGTCGAGCGTTGGCCGCCATTTTGCCCTTGGGGCTTTTATCAAGATATTCGGCAAAGCTGTCATACGCCTCTTGAGATTTTCCGGCATTGAACTGCGACAGTGCGTGTTCGTAAATATTCCGGACCGGCCGGTTTGCCGCCGTTATCGATTTTTTTGTTGTTTTCGGTGTGGTCGCCGTATTCTTTTGTGATTGTTTGTTAACTTTCTTTTTTGTCTGCTCCGGGGTGATTTCGGGCGGTGTGATCTGAATGCTTTCGACTTTGGCCTTAGCCTTTTCCGCTGTCTTTGCCGCCTCCATGGCACGTTCCGCCGCTTCTCTGGCGCGGGATTGCTTAATGTCCTCGATTTCTTTTATCGTGTTTTCGATATTGGTCTCGATTTGCGAGATTCGCTTCTCCAATATCGCTATTTTATTGGTTAATGCGTTGGTGAATCCATCCATCTCTGAGTTAAATGTAGTTTTGTATTCCTTGTTCTCTTCACGGAGCATACGGTTTTGATGGGCGCTTTCTTCCAGCAAGCCTTTAAGACGGAGTATCTCGTCCTGCTGATTGTCAATTTGATCGCTGACTTTGGCCTGTCGCTTTTGCACCTTTTCCATGGTTTTATTTTTTAATTCAACAAAATCATGGTCAATAGCCGTAATCCGCTGGTTGATCGCGCGTATTCGAAGATTCGTGCTGTTCATGTCTTTTTGCGTAGCCACACATTGCAGCAGAAAAGGACTTAAACAAAAAATCAACATTAAATTGATGGTGGAATTCTTCATTGTTATCCTCTAAGAGTTATAATTATGTGGAAAATATAATTTTATTAAAAACAACGTCTTTTCATATCGTTGAACATTTTAAGTGATCACGGGGTGCGGACAGATTCGTGCCCTGTGATCACTTGCGGACATTTTGACACTCTCCGCACAATAAGGAAAGCATATTTTTTGACGGTATCGCGAAAGCGGAAGTATACATATGGTATGTTGAGCATTTCGCGATCCAGACACCGCTTCGCTGTTACGACGCAGTAGAAATTTTTATGAGGCCATCATAGATTCACCAGCCGGCAAGACCATTGGGGAGAAGTTTGTCGACCTTTATTGGGGAAAAGTATTCTCAGCCCCGCGCCGTTTTTATAAATGGCGCATATCTGCTGCGTCCGGCCGCGGCGAAGGGAAAAGGCGATTTGCCGGCCATCGGGAGACCAGCTGGGAGATTCATGATTGCCGGGGCCTTTTGTTAATTTTATCGGCGGGCCGCCATCCGGTCGAATAATAAAAATATGATAATTGCCATCCTTAAGACCGGCATAAGCCAACCAATCGCCTTTTGGTGACCAAGATGGTTCCGTGTTGTCCTGACCTTGGAAAGTGACGCGGTTGACCGTCCGGGTTCGCATATTCATGATATATACCTGCGGCGTCCCGCTACGGTCTGATACAAAGGCGAGCCGCCGGCCGTCCGGCGACCAGGAGGGCGAAACATTTATACCTGCATTTTTGGTCAAGCGTCTTAATATTTTGCCTTTGGTGTTGATAAGATAGAGGTCTGGATTGCCGTCCTTGCTTAGGGTAATCACCATCTTTTTACCGTCCGGCGCCCAGGCAGGGGCCAGATTTAAACCATTACGCCTGGAAATGGCCCGGGTGGCTTTATGCTGGGATAGATCAGTGATGTATAGGTTAGGATTGCCTCTGTGGTAGGATGTATATGCCATTTTTTTGCCGTTTGGCGAAAAACGGGGTGAAACCGTAAGATTTCGGTGCCGGGTAATCTGCTGGATTTTTTGACCCAGAACGTCGGCAACATATATCTCTTTGTAGCCGGATTCATCTGAAACAAAGGCTATCTTGCTTTGACTGACCCCGGCTTCGCCGGTAAGTTGCATAATAACTTCATCGCAGAACTTCAGAATCATATCGTCGTGTATTTGCCAGGGCCCTCTATATCTCCGACCGAAGACAGCGCGGCCTTCGACTATGTCAAGCAGTTGAAGTTCAAGAATAACACCTGATTTGATGGTTTCATAGCGGCCCAGGATGGTAAAGTCGACCCCAAGGGCGCCCCATTTGACATCCTGGCGACCCCCGTATGAATCGGGTGGCAGGACGGAAATAAAGCCATGAAATGTTAATCCTTTTGCAAGAAGATCCGCCATTTTTTTGTCTGTTTCCGAGACCTGTCCTGGGCGGTTTTTGTTCATAAAATAGGGGATAGCCATTGGTACTTTTCGAAAATCAGGCGCGGTTATGTCGAGATAGACCCGGGCTTTTGCCGTGGGACTGGAAAACAGGGCCACGATAAGAACTATGAAAAGGGCATTGATGATTTTCATGGTACAGCGGTAATTTTTCATAGCAGTTCACCAGGGCGGAAGCGTAGCCCGATTTCTATGAAAGATTTTGTAAGCCGCGGCGGGAATGGCGGCAACGGTGCCGCATCTCGAATTGTTTTCATAACGAATTGATTAAAATAGATGTTGTCTGATTTGTTTTCAAAAAAACTGTTGGTAACGATACCATCGCGGCGGATTTTGATAACCAGTACGGCTTCCAGGTTGTCGTCCCAAACCTGAATGTCCGGCAGGATCCAGTGCTCGTGAATGCGCTGATAAACGGCGGAATAATATTGTTTTGTGATTTCGTCCAGCGCAACGCCGCTACCGGCCGGTCCATTGCCGGGGGGGGGATTCAGCGTCGTCGCGCTTGTCTTTTTTCCGCCGGTGGTGCTGTTTTGCCGCCGAAGCGACTGGCGTAATTTGGTAATTGCCTCTTTAGCTGCCTGTGCCGCCTTTTCGCTGGCCTCCTTAAGCTCAAGCCTGGCACGTAATTGTTGGATTTTTTGGGCCAGCAAGACTTGCTTGGCAGTAGTGACTTTTTTGGGTTTCTTTGCTACGGCCCGTTTGATTTTCCTTTTAGTCGGGCTGATAGAAATGGCCTTGGGCGGCGGGGCGGGCTGACTCTTATCCACAGCTGGTTTACTGCTTATCCTGATTGTTGATACTCTGGATGTTTTCGGCCTAGCAGCAGGCGTTTTTCCAGGGATGAGATGTTCTCCGGCCTCTATCGCATTAAACAGATTGACCGTATATATTTCGGGTAGAAGGGGACGACGATTAAAGATGGACGGCGCCAATGCCGTTGCGGCCAGAGCAAAAACATGAAGAGCGATTGCCAGAGATAATGGCGTTTTCCATTGATTGACATGGAAAACATGATGCATCCGGACAGAACCCTCGTGTTGAGTCGTTAGCTTCATATTTGTCGGTATAGGAGCCTGTCGGACTTTTGCCTTATCACTGGCGTGTTAACCGCGAATCCTGCAATTTTACAATTTTTTGTCCGAAGGCTGAGTTATCATGCCAAGTTTATCGAAACCAGCCTCCTTGATATCCGCCATTATTGAAACAACCAGGCCATATGGCACAAGTTTGTCCGCCTTGAGAAAAATGTTTTTTTTCTTGTCAGCACTGCTCATGGCGCTAAGCTGCTGTTTGAGTAAAGACTGATCACATTTAATTCGATTCAGGAAAAATTCACCTTTTTTGTTGATGGTGATAACGAGGGGGTCTTCTTTTTGTCTGAGCGGCCGTGCCGTGGTTTCCGGCAGATCAACGTCAACGCCCTGTGTCATCATCGGCGCGGTGACCATGAAGATAATCAGCAGGACCAGCATGACATCAACCAGGGGGGTTACATTAATTTCCGACACCAGTCCCTTGCGGCTGTTTCCATGTATTGGTTCCATTTATATAACAGTCCTTTCGTACCAAGGTTGTCGTGACAGCTGTCGATAACCAGATGTTAGCCGGCAGGAATTTTTTGAGGGCGCATTGCCAGGATAACGCTTTTCCGGATATTGTTTGAACGTTACGTCGGTGAGCTTCAATCCGCGGCTATATCGGCGGCCGGTGGCCTGTCCTGCAATTTGGAAAGCAATTCCCGTTCAACGAGATTAAGAAAATCGGTGGAAAAATGCTGCATATTATTTTCCATTTCAACCAGCTGGTTGGAATAATAATTGTAAAAAATCACGGCAGGAATTGCAACTGCCAGACCGGCCGCCGTCGCAATCAATGCCTCGGAAATACCCGGCGCAACTACGGCCAGCGATGCTGAACCACGGACGCCGATATCCTGGAAGGATGACATTATGCCCCAGACCGTGCCGAAGAGTCCTATAAATGGTGTGGCACTGCCTGTCGTTGCCAGAAAGGGCAGGGATTTGCCAAGTCCGCTGATTTCCATGCCGGCTGCTTTTCGTAATGCCCTCTTGAGATTGTCCATGGTCGCCAATTGCATATCAAGAGTTTCTTCACCGGGTTGGGTTTGCGATCGGCTTTTACTGATTTTACGTAACTCATTATAGCCGTGCCGGAAGATCGTAGCCTCCGGACTGTCGTTTTTTTGTGCTGTTTCCTGGGCCTCGGCAAGATCTTTGCTCTTCCAGAAACTGTCCAGAAAAAATTTTGAATCTCTTTTTGCCTTCTTATACACTAATTGTTTCATGATAATAATGGTCCATGATGCAAGGGAGAAGCCAAGCAAAAGGAACATGACAAATTTGACTATCGGGCCGGCATTCCAGACCATTTCCAGGATGTTAAGTTTCTGCACGGGATATTTTCCTTGGCCGTTTATGCCGGCCGACGCTGGGGGACTTTTTGCGGGTTTATCAAGTATGATGGCGTCGTAAGAATTCCGATCTACTGCGTTGTAACAGCGAAGCGGTGTCTGGGCGAAATGCTCAACATACCATATGTATGCTTCCGCTTTCGCGATACCACCTCTCCTGGTATATCGAAATTCTTAATTAGCCATCGGCATATTTTTTGTGAATTCATCAAGTATAGTTGATATCTTTTTTTATGTCGACCCGGAAAAAATAAACTTGCCCTGTAAAGATGAGGTCTGTTAGCGTTATAACCCTACGAATGGAAAGTCTAAACTCGGTTTCGGCTTTTCGTTGGAGTAAGAAGTCCGGGACGGATTTCTTACGAATACATCATATTTGACTATGGAGAAAAATCGGTAATGACTGAACAAATATTTGATGTTGTCGTGGCGGGGGCGGGGCCGGCCGGTTTACAGGCCGCCATGCATGCGGTTCGAAAAAAGGCGTCTGTTCTGGTTGTAGGACGTCTGGATCGTAGCAGTCTTTATCGAGCTCATATTGAAAATTATTTATGCGTGGATGGGGTGAAGGACGGCAGTGAACTTCTGGAGATAGGCCTTGGGCAGATCAAGCGTTTCGGGGCGGAAGTCATGGCTGAGGATTTGCTCTCTATAGAGCAGGCCGATGATTATTTTGAGGTGCTGATGGAGAGCGGCGGGAAAATTGCGGCGAGAAGCCTCATCCTGGCTACCGGTACAACTCGCCGGAAGTTGAAGGTCAAGGGAGAGAGAGAACTGGTAGGGAAGGGCGTCAGTTATTGTGTGGATTGTGATGCCAATTTTTACAGAAAGTGCAAGGTCGCGGTAGTAGGCAATGAAAGTGCTGCCGTTCATGGCGCCATGACGTTGCTTGGCTATGCGGCAGAAGTCATTCTGATCGCCAGTAAGTTGTCGGTAACCGATGATCTCCGGCAAAAATTAAAAAAAAGCATGGTGCAGCTGCGGGAAGGAACATGGGTAAAGGAAATTATGGGTACAACCGTTGTTGAAGGCCTGTGCCTTGAGAATGGCGATATTCTGAACGTCGAAGGGGTGTTTGTCGAACTCGGCGCCAAAGGCGCCGTCGAACTTGCCGCCAATATCGGCGTTGCCCTGGATATGGAAACTTTTTCGCATATCCTCACCGATAAAAAACAGGCGACAAATGTTCGCGGCGTTTATGCGGCCGGTGATATTACCGGTTATCCATATCAGATGGCCAAGGCTGTCGGCGAAGGGTGTGTGGCCGGTTGGGAGGCGGCGAATTACGTCCGCGGCAAGAAACAAGAAAAGTAGAAGTCGTAAGCTTCGTCGCAGCCTATCAGAAGAGATTACATCCTGATTTTAGAATTGGTTTTTTCAGGATGTTTTTCCAGATGCTTGTAGCGGTTAGTGGCTGATTCCGCCAGACGGGCAATTACGTTCGGCAGGTCCGAGGTGTTCCAGATGGCGGAGAATTCCTCGATGCTGTGCAACCGTTTGTTGATGGTGAAAGGTGGTGTCTGGCCATGATTGAGGCCTACGTCGGCATATTCAAACTTGATTTTATCGGCAAAAATTTTTACGAATAATTCATTAGCGGTATTGGCAAAAATTTTTTTTACATCCTCAACGGACTCAGCTTTATTTATTCTTTGTCGGAAATCGGGGAGAATTTCATTTTCGTACTTGGTAAAGGAAAGTTGTTTTGCCATAATCATCCCTCCAAGGAAAAATGTTTTACTCTATGCCGGGAGTCTGTCGCAGTAAAAGACAATTCATCGCTTGCCGCATCGATTATTCACTCTGTCTTTAAATGAATTTATATCAGGTGGGCGGCTGTTTTGTAAACCAGAAAATACGGCAAATTCATAAAAAACGTCCTTAGTCTGCTGTGACTCCCTGATGATCGTTTCTCAGCGATAATATTTATCATGAAGCAGACTTTGCCGCCTCCGGCCGTTTCCCCTTGACAAGCGTTCCTTTCCCGAAGTATTCAGAGATAAACGCAGTCGTGGCGCGACAGGAGTGTAAGTGATCATCCGCGATAAGAGCGCATATCTTTTTACAGTGAAGGGTTTAATTGGATTGCGGGATGGAAAATATGTCTGGAAGCACCGGGAAAATTTTTGGGGCCGGCGTACTGATTGTCTTAGTTATGCTGCTGCTGCCTGGATGGCGGCATAACAAACATATTGGTTTGGTCGGCTGGGCCTCTGCCGGTGAAAGTTGGCATGTGGCGCCTCGTATTGATGTCAATGTGCGGGCTGGCAAGGGGCTGTCCTATAAAATTATCGCCGTCTTGAAAGAGAACACCCCGGTTGAATTTATCGAAGAAAAGGAAAGCTGGGCGCATATACGCCTGACAGATGGAAAAGAAGGTTGGATGCTCATGCGTTATCTGGCTAGTGGTACTCCTCCCGCGGAAGCGGTTGCCGATCTTCAGGATACCGCAACAAAATTGCAACAGAAAATAGAGGATCTGCAGAAACAACTCGCTCGTATGACAGCAGATTACGCGCAGAACAAGGAACAACTTAAGTCCGTTACAGAAGATCGCGATAATATCAAGGCAGCCTATGATAAAATTTTAAAAGACTCTGCGAATGTTCTTAATATTACTGAACAATTGAAAAATACCATCGAAAAAATACAGAAACTCAAGCAACGCTTGTCAGTGGCTGAAGAAGAAAACGAACAACTGCATAGAAGTGGAAAGATCAGATGGTTTATGGCCGGAAGCGGCATAATTTTTCTGGGTTGGTTTATCGGCCTGCTGTCCGGCCGAAACCGGAGGCGCAAGCCGTCTTTATTCTAGCCCGGCAAATGAGTTATTAAGTAACCGGGTATTAATTATGCTGTCCAGATATATCGTTATTCGCCGTGTCATAAGTTTGGCGCTTCTCTTTTTTTTCTGCTGTGGGAATACCCGCATCTCTTTTGGCGACCGGTCCGCTTACGCCTTTTCGGTCGGCGAGGAACGTGAGGTGGGGGAAAAACTTCTGTCCATTGTGCGTCGGGAATTCAAGCTGGTGGATGATCCCGATGTTGCTCAATATGTCACCGGGCTTGGCGGGAAAATTTTGGCGGCCGCCGGTCCGCAGTTTTTTGATTATCATTTCTTCGTTATCAACAACAAGGAGCTTAACGCATTTGCGGCGCCCTCAGGGCTGGTGTTTCTTCATTCCGGCCTGCTTGAACTTCTGAGCAATGAAAATGAACTGGTCGGCGTCATGGCTCATGAGTGCGGTCATGTTATGAGCCGTCATATAGCCGATCGTATTAAAAAGTCGGCCAAGATAAATATAGGTACCATGGCCATGGTTTTGGCCGGTATGGCCCTGGGGGGCGGCGCCTTATCCGAGGCCCTTATCGCCGGTTCCATGGCCGCCGGGGCTTCCATGAATCTCAAGTTCAGCCGGCAGGATGAAGAGGAAGCTGACCGGCTGGCTTTCAACCTGATGCAGACCATGAACAGGGATCCGGCCGCGATGCTGAGTACACTTCGGAAAATCAGAAAGTTCAACCAGTTCAGCACAAGTCCTGTGCCGCCTTATCTGCTGACTCATCCTGTTCCGGCCGCCAGAATGGGCTATATTCAGGATCTTTTGCTTTTCGGCAAAAAGAAGCAGTACAAGACAATAGACGAGTTTGATTTTAAACGGATAAAATGCCGTGTTATTTCAAAGACCAGAACAGCTTCATATCTGATTCCTCGCTATCTGCAGGCAATTAACTCCGGCAGCGACGAAAACATTCCGGAAACTATCATGGCCCGGTACGGACTTTCCCTGGCATATTTGGCCGGGGCGCAATTCGACGAGGCCCGAAATGAATTGCGTCGGGTTATAGCCTATTATCCACACCGTCCTATTCTTAAAGTTGATATGGGGGTTATTGATTTCAAGGCCGGCCGTTTTGCGACAGCCTTGCGTTTTTTTAAAGAAGCAAGGCAAGAGGCGCCGGATATAACCTATGCCACGTATTATCTTGCCAGGACCTTACAACAAACAGGAAAATTGGAAGAGGCGCTTAATCTTTACCAGGACCTGGTGGCCATAATGCCTGATTACCCGGATCTTTATTATTCCCTGAGCAAAATCAAAGCCGTCCAGGGTAACAATGGAGTCGGTTATTATTATTTGGGGCTTTACGATTGGTATAGAGGCGATGCAAAGGCTGCAAAATTATATCTGCGGCGGGCGGTTACTATTTTGTCGGCCGGCGACCGAATTCAGAAGAAGGCCAAAGATATGCTTGCCGGAATTGAACGCTTGGAAAAGGTAAATTAACTGTAACCTGAATCCGTGAGCGGTCCCCTGCACCACATCTAAAAGTGTTCACGTCAAGCAGCATAGGGAACTATAGCTGTTCGTCGTGATCACTTCCAGCTGGGCATATGGAACCGCTCACGGATTCAGGTGTAAGCAAAGAAAAAAGGCCCCCGGGGATTAATTCCTCGAGGGCCTAAAAGGTAATTCGGCGGCGACCTACTCTCCCACCCAGTCACCCAGGCAGTACCATCGGCGCA
>CAYWUR010000046.1:0-9955 GCA_964460745.1 uncultured Desulfobulbia bacterium
TTTTTGTAACTATTCAGCAAAGGCAACAAATTACCCTAAACTCGTAACCGTAACTGTTCAGATGTGCCCCAGGTTCGTTCGTTTTGACCTCCGATGCGTACTCCCTGTACGTGAGGAGGTCAAAACAAACGAAGATGGGGTGCAGCTGAACAGTTACTAAATTTTTCCTTTTCTTGCAGGCCGCACCATGCGGCGCCCAACAGGGCCGCCTTAGGATTTAAAATCACATAAACAGGCAGCCTTGCCAACAATTCCGACATTCTGCCTTTATCCTTGAAGGCCTTCATAAAACCATCGTTTTTTAATACGGAAATAATACGCGGCGGAATTCCACCGCCCAGATAGACGCCGCCCGTAGCCAAGACCTTAAGGGCAAGATTCCCGGCCTCATTTCCCAGGATAGAAACAAAGATATCAAGTGCGGTCACGCAGAGTCCGCCGGGCGCCTCGCTGTTTAAGGCCGCCTCGACAATAACCGGCGTCGGATCATCCACGCCGGCCAGCAGGTCCGCCAGCCGGGAAGATTCCCGGGCATAGCCGCTGTCTTTTAAGTATGCATAAATATTAGGCAACCCCTTGCCGGAGCAGACCCGTTCATAACTGACATGCGGCAAACGGTCCCGAAGATAACACAGCAATCCGGTTTCCAGCTCACTGGTAGGCGCAAAGTCGACATGCCCCCCTTCGGAGGGATGAGCTATGTAGCGCGCCCCGTCCCAGGCAAGAAAAGCCTCCCCCAGTCCAGTTCCCGGCGCAACAACGGCAATCGAGCCGCCGGCTATGGCGACGCCCTCATTAAGGGTGAACAAATCAGCAGGTTTTAGATTCGGAACAGCATAGGCGATGGTCGCCAGATCATTCAATAATCGCACATCAGCAAAATCGAAGGCGGCCATGAGTTGCTTCTTATCCACCACCCATGCCAGATTGGTAACCATGGCCCGGCCTTGCACCACTGGTCCGGCCACACCAAAACAGGCTGTTGCCGCCTTAAAATCATACCGCGCCAGAAAATCACCGACAAGCTCTTCCAGGCTCCGATAATGCGCACTGACAAATGTCGCTTCCGCCAGCGGTGATTCTATCCCGGCCTTTGGCGAAAAAATTGCCAGGGCGGTCTTGGTGCCGCCGATGTCGCCCGCCAGTAGTAACCCTCTTTCCATCTTTTGCACAACCTCCTTGTTTGATGGACCGTAACAACTATGCCGATTGTTCGTCAGCTGATTCACTATAACCGCCCGACCGGTTAAATTCCCATAAAAAGCAACAGACAGGTTTATCCGCCACACGGTAATTACACGTTTTTCGTGAAAACCATTTGACATAGTTCAAAATGGCCAATATTAACTATAGTCAATTTTTTTCGTAACTATTCAGTTCAGTGTGATGCCGAAAAATTACTCAAACTACCGAACTGTAACTATTCAGAAGCAGCCTACCGAAGGCATCCATACAGGAGACGAAACAGGAGACGAAAATATGGCGGAAGAATTAAAGGCAGGTAAAGGATTCGTAAAAAAAGAAACCATGCTGATTGTCACCTTGATTGCCCTGGTCGCGGGTTTTCTGGGAGGGGTAATTTTCAGTGCATTTAAAACCGGCCCACCCCGGACACAGGCTCCTCCTCAGCAAACCGTTCAAGAACAAAAAATGTCGACATCCGTTGCCGACAACATCTTAAACCTTGAAAAAAAGGTGGCGGCAAACCCCGCGAACTTTGACGCCTGGGTTGAACTCGGCCATGCTTATTTTGACACCGACCAGTATCAGGATGCCATCATGGCTTACAACAAAGCGCTGGAACTGCATCCCGATAATCCCGACCTCCTGACTGATCTGGGAACCATGTATCGTCGTGCCGGTCAACCGGAAAAGGCTATAGCCTCCTTCGACAAGTCGCTGAAAATTGCCCCGCGCCACGAACAGTCCCGTTTTAACAAAGGCGTCGTACTTCTCTACGACCTGCATGACCAGCAGGGCGCTCTCCGGACCTGGGAAGAGCTCCTTAAAATCAACCCCGCCGCCATGGCGCCGAACGGCGTCCCTCTTCAGACAGCAATTGATAACATCAAAAAAAACATGAAGGAAAAAACGGAATAGCATATGCCATCCTCTAACACGCCCAGTTCTTACAGTCCGTGCGACCGCCGCAAAATCGCTTCCCATGAGGGTCTGGATAAAATTTTCTGCCCTTCGACCATAGCCGTTGTCGGCGCCTCCGGCCGACCGGACAGCGTCGGCCACGCGGTTCTTAAAAATATTCTGAACGGCAACTTTACCGGCACTATCTACCCTGTGAATCTTAAGGCGAAATCGGTCTGCGGGGTACGGGCCTATCCGACGATTTCCGAGATCCCCGATGCTGTTGATCTTGCGGTTGTTATTGTCCCCGCCCCCCTGGTACCGGCCGTGGCCGCCGAGGCTGCCCGGCAGGGGGTAAAGGGACTGATCGTAATTTCCGCCGGCTTCCGCGAAAGCGGCGAAAACGGCGCCAGGATCGAGGCAGAGCTGCTCTCCATCTGTCATGATGCCGACATACGTCTGGTCGGTCCCAACTGTCTGGGCGTCATAAACACCGATGTCAAGGTGGGCCTCAACGCAAGTTTTGCCCGCCGCAAGGCCAACCCCGGCAATATTGCCTTCATCAGCCAATCAGGCGCGCTTTGCACTGCCGTCCTGGATTTCGCCGCCAAAAAGAACATAGGATTTTCCAAGTTTATATCAGTCGGTAACAAGGCCGATATCGGGGAATTGGCCTTGATCCGTTATCTCCATGAGGATCCGGAGACCAAGGTAATCATGATGTATGTAGAAGAATTACGACATGGTTTCGAATTTGTCGAAACGGTCCGGGAAATAACCGGCGGGGACAACCCCACGCCTATTCTGGCGATTAAATCCGGCCGGACGAGCGAGGGCGCGGCGGCCGCCAGTTCGCATACCGGTTCCCTTGCCGGTTCCGAAACGGTCTATAACGCCCTTTTTCAGCAATCCGGCATTTTTCGCGCCCAGACCGTGGAGGAACTCTTCGATTATGCCGTCGCCTTCGGCAGCCAGCCATTACCAAGGTCCAACCGTATTGCCATTGTAACCAATGCCGGCGGCCCGGGAATAATGGCCACGGACGTTACCGTACACTCCGGCTTAAAACTGGCCAAATTTGAGGAGGAAACCACGGAAGTCTTAAAGAGCCATCTGCCGACTACCGCCAATATCCATAATCCGGTTGATGTTATCGGCGATGCGGGCTCGGAAAGATACCGCGCCGCGCTTGAAGCCGTGCTGGATGATGAAAACGTGGATGGCGTAATCTTTATTTTGACTCCGCAATCAATGACTGAAATAGAAAAGACCGCGGAGATCATACCCGCGCTGGCCCGCCGCAGCCAGAAGCCGGTGGTGGCTTCCTTTATGGGCTTGCTGGATGTATCAAAAGGCGCTGACATCCTAGAGAAAAACGGCATCCCGCATTACCATTTTCCAGAAACCGCCGCACGGACAATGAGCGCCCTCTACCAACAGTCTAAATGGATTCACCGCCGGCATTACAAGGAGTTATCTCTGAATATAGATGGTAAAAAGGCGCGGCGAGTGATCGAGCAGGCCTTGGCAGGGGGAAACAACTATCTGGGCGAGGTGGAAGGAAACGAAATCCTGAACGCTTATGGCTTTCCCGTTTTGCCGGCCCGCCTGGCAACCAATCCGGAAGAAGCGGCGGCGGCAGTGCGGGAGTTTGGAGCCTGCGCCTTCAAGATCGTCTCGCCCCAGATTATTCATAAGTCCGATATGGGCGGCGTTAAAGTGGGAATCACCAACGAGTCCGAGGCGATTGCCGCTTTTGAAGACATAATGGCGGCGGCACGAAAGAATACGCCGCAAGCCGAGGTACACGGCGTCTATGCCCAGAAAATGGCCGAGCGGGGCGTTGAGGTTATCCTTGGCATTAACCGTTATAAAATCTTCGGGCCGCTTCTCATGTTTGGTCTGGGTGGGATATTTGTTGAAATCTTTCAGGATGTCAGCTTTCGCCTGGCGCCAATCCGGCATAACGGCGCCAAATTCATGGTCCGCTCCATAAAAGCCTACCCGATGCTGGCAGGCGCCAGGGGCGCCGCCCTATGTGACACGGACGAGTTGGAAAAATGCCTCTTGCGGCTCTCCGCCCTTGCAACCGACAACCCCGAAATTGCCGAACTGGACATCAATCCTTTGATCGTCCACGAAAAAGGCCGGGGATGCGCGGTGGCCGATTGCCGCATTCTGCTTGACCCCGAACGGGCCTGTGGTCCGGAACAGATAAAACAACATGGGGGACACAAGCACCCAAGCAGCACTATGAAACTGAAGCCGCAACGCAGTCGGCGCAAAAAATAACAAGCAAGATGTGACCTTATTAGAGGTACTAGCCCATGTTCCGCCCTATGATAACTTCGTCCGGAAGCTCGTTACTGTCATCAGGCTTAACCGGGAAATGATTTGCCAGAATTTCGCCCGCCTTTTGAATGTCGCGACATAAGTACTCGGCCGCCCGGCCGGCTTTAATGCCCGCCGCTATATCGCCGGCATATTCCTGTAATGTCTCCTGCTTAATCTTTTCATAAATACCCTTGTCAGCCAGAACCCAGACCTTACGTTCAAAAAGTGAAACAAAAAAAAGCACCCCTGTTTCGTCACGTGTTTTATACAGGCCCTTTTCATAAAATGCGGTAAGCGCCCTCTCCCGGACCCGCAATTCAAGACGCGCATTGGGCGTAAAAAGCCTTTTGGCCGACGGCAGATAGTTGATCAACCAACCGCCAAGAACCGCGATGATAAGGGCGGTCAAAACAAACACCCATAAGGAGTCGCCCCAGAAGAGGTCGGTAACAAGAAGCGACAAAAGGCCGCCGATGAAAAGGCCGGCTATGATCCGGCCTTCCGGATAGGCATCGCTTTGTTCAACAACCATTACCGCCACCTCACCGGCGGTTTTTGTTTCCACTTCACGAATTGCCGCGCTGATCCTTTCCTTTTCCTTGTCTGTAAAAAAACTCTCCGCCTTCATCTCTACCACCCCCCGGAGGCGCCGCCGCCGCCGAAGCCGCCTCCCCCAAAGCCGCCAAAGCCCCCACCTGATCCGCCGAAACCGCCCCGCATACCGCCGCCGTAATATCCTATGCCGTTCCTGAAAAATCCAGCCAGCAGAAAAGGCAAAAACAAGCCGCCCGCCGCGCCGGCGGGAATGAGGAGCAGCAAGCCAAGCAGGCCAAGAGAAGGCAAAAGGCCAAAAAGGAAAGCCAGCGGAAAGAGAAGACCGCCGGCAACCATGCCAAGAGACTTGGAATTACTTCCCAGAAAGGCAACCAGGGCTATACCGAAAAAGAGAAACTTGAAAAGCGGCGGCATGGCCGCCCGGCGTCGAATTCTTCCGGCCCGGCGGTCCGCCTTGAATTCGCCGCGGCAGGCTTGGACAATAGCCCCGACTCCGGCGGCAAAGCCTTCATCAAATCGGCCGGCCTTGAAATAAGGCGATATGACATTATCGATAATGCGACCGCTCAGAAGATCGGTAAGTACGGGTTCCAGCCCCCTGCCCACTTCAATCCTGACCTTCCGGTCCTTTTGGGCGACCAACAGGAGAACGCCATTGTCCTTGTCCTTTTGGCCGACCTGCCATTTATCAACTGTTCTGATACTGAAATCCTCAAGCGCTTCGCCCTCCAGTGAGGGAATTGTAAGTATTGCCACCTGCGTGGAATCGGTAAGATCAAACGATTGGAGAAGTCGCTCAAGTCTTGCTTCCATCCGTGGCGCGATCATATCGGCATAGTCATTGACATAGCCTTGATATCGAGGCACCTCCAAGGCGAAAGTCGTAGATACGACGGAGACCAAGGCAAAGGCGGAAAGCAGCAGTATGCCGGGTATACGCCATGTCTCCACTTTTTTAAGATTAGATATAAGCTGCATTTTTTAATCCGAAAACGGCGCCGTTACACAGGCTCCTAGAATTTAACTTTCGGCGCCTGCGCGGCGCCGGCCTCTGCCTTGAAGGCCTCGCGCCGCGGCAATTGCAGAAGAAATCTGTTGGTCAAGTTGTTCGGGAAGGTCCGTATTGAGGTATTGAATATACGGACCGCTTCATTATAACGGACCCGGGCGACATTAATCCTGTTCTCCGTTCCTTCAAGCTGGTGCTGGAGATCCATAAAATTCTGGTTGGCCTTGAGATCGGGATAACGCTCGACCACCACCATCAACCGTGACAGCGCTGAACTTAAACCGCCCTGGGCTGCCTGGAATTGGGAAAAGGCCTTGGGGTTATTCATGATATCACTGCCGACCCGCAATTTCCCCACCTTGGCCCTGGCCTCGGTTACCGCGATAAGCGTTTCTTTTTCATGGGCGGCATAGGCTTTCACCACCTCCACCAGGTTGGGAATCAAATCAGCCCGCCGCTGATAGGCGGCCTCAACATTACCCCAGGCCGCGATCACAGATTCGTCATTCTGCTGAATTTTATTATAGCCGCAGCCGGTAACGCCAAAGCTCAAAAGCAACAACGCCGAAAGCAACAAAGCAATTTGCTTCATAAATTACGTCTCCAAAAATATATTAACATTTCATCATAGATTCTATGATCGCACATTAATACAGACTAACCGGTTGTCAACTCGATACCGGGAAAAATCAACTTTTCGTCCCCGGAAGTCGCCTGAAAAACCGCCCTGAATTGCCAACCTGGTTTACACGACAATAATCTTTACCATAGGGTTAAGGGACAATCGTAATCCGCCGATCTCTAATACACTGCCACCTTGGCAAAGGTTATTGGTTGTTTTTTTTATAAACAGCACGCCTACATAGCCGAAACCTTAAACATCGGCTTCACATTTTCTTCACATGGAACTTTTCTGGCATTTTTCTTGCTTAATATAGTAGTAGAAATTTAAATCCCTCGAAAAAGGCAAACCATTTGAAAGAATGGGACGCAAAACTACCGGCCTAAGTTCATGATATCAACATGAATATGGTAGCGGAGTTGCACCTCCCGGTGCTGAAACGAGCGTGTTTTCCTGGCTATGGAGGTTTTATTATGTTCCGTTTGAAAGTTTCTGTTCATACTTCCTTAAGAATTTCAATCCTTATCATCTCCGCCCTGTCTTTCTTTTTCTCTGTTAGTTATGGTTATGCGGCTCAGGGAACCCTGACATGGGATGCCAACCAGGAAACAAATCTTGCCGGTTACAAAGTATACTACGGCGCCGAGAGCCGGGTTTATGATCACTCAATTGATGTCGGCAACCAGACTACTTATGCGTTGACCAACCTTACCGACGGCCAGACCTATTATTTTGCCGCCACCGCATATGATTCGGCAGGGAATGAAAGTGACTATTCCGTGGAACTAAGCTGGACCAGCCCTCCTGCCAATCAGCCGCCAACGGCAAGTAACGGCAGCCTGACCGCCACCGAGGATAGCGCGGCAAGCGGCACGCTGTCCGCCGCCGACGCGGACGGCGATCAGTTGACTTACACCATTATCACCAACGGCGCCAAAGGCACGGTGTCGCTGACCGACAGCAGTACCGGCGCTTATATCTATCAGCCCGAGGCCAACGCCACGGGCGCGGACACCTTCACCTTCAGCGTCGACGACGGTACAACAGATTCCAATATAGCCACCGTTACGGTCAATATTACCGCGGTCAATGACGCGCCAACGGCTTATATCAAAGCAACGAATATTGCGGGTGAGGCGCCCTTGTCAGTCAGTTTCGACGGCAGCGACTCAACCGATGTCGATGGAACAATTGAGACCTATTCCTGGACCTTTGATGATGGAGGGAGCGGCAACGGCCCCATGACTGAACACACATTTACAGTCTCCGGAACTTACGAGGTTGCACTGCTCGTTGCCGACAATGAAGGACTTACCGCCAAGGGTATTACAACAATAACGGTAACAGCGCCGGCCAATATAATACCGACTGCTACAATCTCAACCAGCACAACGGAAAATGGGGCGCCGCTGGTGAGTTTTGACGGTAGCGGCTCAGATGATCCGGATGGAACAATCGTTGCGTATAACTGGAATTTCGGTGACGGCGAGACCGGTATCGGCGAATTTATCGAGCACACATTTGCCGCCCCGGGTGTATACACGGTAACCATGACGGTCACCGATGATGAAGACGCAATTGCGCAGGCCGTAGCGGAAATAACGGTCGTTCCTCAAGCAAATGAACCGCCGACGGCAATAATCACCGCCGGCGCCCTCGAGCAGGGCAGCCCGTTACTGAGTTTCAGCGGCAGCGACTCAAATGACCCGGACGGCTATCTAGTTGAATTCACATGGGACTTCGGTGACGGCTATACGGGTAACGGAATATCCGCGGAGCATGAGTACCTTTTAAACGGCGAATATACGGTTACCCTGACCGTTAAGGATGACGAAGGCGACACGGCCCTGGCCCAGGTCAGTATTCTGGTAACAAATGTGCTGCCTGAACCGTTTGAAACGGCTGTAAATTTTCAACCGCAGGATGCGCCGGCCGCGGAAAATTTCACCATTGATTACGGTCGTGATTTTGATGAAATATCGGGATACGGCTGGATCAACAACAACCGGGTATTCAAGGTCTGGGATCGTGACAGCGACCTTTCCCCTGATCAGTCTTATGACACCCTGATCTATGTTTCGCCCAAATCCGTATGGGAACTGGCCGTACCTAACGGCAGGTATACCGTTACGGTCTGCATGGGCGACCCCGAACGCCCGATCGGCATACAAAATGCCCAGGTGGAAGGATTACCTGTTATCGAAGAAGACTCCCTGAACAGTGACACGCCCTGGCTTGAACGCGAAATTACCGTTGATGTGGTTGATGAGCGTCTGACCTTAACATTTGCCGGCCGCCGCCGTTTCGTAAGGTTGAACTGGATCAAGGTAAAACAGTTGAACGAATTCCCTACCGCTGTAATAACCACAAGTGGTGTCGGCAATGGCGCATCGTATCTGCTGGGCTTTGACGGCAGTGATTCCTATAGCCTGGATGGTGGCGCCATCATCTCCTATTCCTGGAATTTCGGCGACGGCGAAACAGCGATGGGCGCATATGTCGAGCATGAATTTCAATGGACCGGGACATATGCGATTACCCTCACCGTTACGGATGAAGCCGGCACAACTGCTCAGGCGCAAAAAAGTATCAATGTCGGAGCAAACGGCAATTAGTTCTTCTTTTTACCGTATACCAATGATCGCATATACGCGATAAGATCGGCCATATCTTTACCCTGAGGATCAATGGCGTGCCCGCCTAATGGTTTTTCAATGCAGACATTAACAACATCGGCCAGGGTATTCTTCTTCATGCCCATGATCATATAATATTTTCTGTTAAATAATTTTTTTCCGAATCTCTTTCCGCCTGCATGGCATGTGCTGCAGCTTTTACCGGTAGTCCCCCCGCCAAGCGCGGGACTTTCGAATAATTCCCTGCCATGATTGATATCCACCGCCGCGGCAAACGATACCCCGCCGGCCAAAGCAATTCCCGCCGCACAAGCTATAAGCTTATTCCTCATGATTTTCCTCCTTTGCATGATTTTATCGGGCTTTTGCATACTTAAGACATCTGATCACTTACGATAAAATAATGCCCATCAACGGAAAGATAAAGGGGCGGATCTTATTATTTGGGTAACTGTTCAGCTGCACCCCATTTCCGTCCGTTTCGCCCTCCTCACGTACAGGGAGTACGCATCGGAGGTCGAAACGAACGAACCTGGGGCACATCTAAACAGTTACGGTTACGAGTTTAGGATAATTTGTTGCCTTTGCTGAATAGTTACTTATTTGGTAACTATTCACAGCAAGATATCTGGTAGTAACAATAACCACCGGCCTGTAACTGCAGCAGTGCTTTATATCGGAGTCTGCGCTTACCTCGTTCATTCGGGGCTTCGAAGC
>CAYWUR010000047.1:0-9736 GCA_964460745.1 uncultured Desulfobulbia bacterium
CAGCGTCGGCGCAAATTCTGCAACGCAATCATACGGCTGCTTATATTGCCAGAATAGCGGCGACAGCCGGACAAGCGCGGACCAGCCTGGATGCGGACACTCAAACATCGCCGCAATCTTATGAGGCGGCGTGTCTGGCCGTAGGCGCCGTGGTCAAGGGTGTGGAAATGCTTTGGGCCGGCGAGGCGGATAATGGTTTTGCTCTGGTCCGGCCGCCGGGCCATCATGCCGAGGCCGACCGGGCCATGGGCTTCTGTCTCTTTAATAATGTCGCTCTCGGGGCGCATTATGCCCTGCACAGCCTCAAGGCCGACCGCGTTCTCATTGTGGATTGGGATCTTCATCACGGCAACGGCACCCAGCGTGCGTTTTATGATACGGATCAGGTTTTGTATTTCTCTACTCATCAGTATCCATATTATCCCGGCACGGGTGCGTTATTGGAAACCGGACACGGCAAGGGTGAAGGTTTTACGATTAACGTTCCATTGTCGGGCCACCAGGGCGATCAGGCTTACGGCCGACTTTTTCGGGAAATTCTGGTTCCTGTTGCCCGGCAATACCGGCCGGATCTCATCATGGTTTCAGCCGGCTTTGATATTTATTTCGGCGACCCTCTTGGCGCCATGGCTGTAACAGCCCAGGGTTTTGCTTATATGACAAGGATTCTGGTCGACCTTGCCGAAGAAGTTTGTGCCGGTCGCCTGCTGTTTACCCTGGAGGGTGGTTATAATCTTGAAGGCCTGCGGGACGGGGTGCTGACAACGCTGGCCGAACTGGTCGGGGTCAACGGTTTGAGCGCGAAAGAAATTAAGGGTATGGCGGCGGCTGATATTGATCTGCCGGTTATGGAGCAGCTGCGAAAAGTTGCAAAAACATATTGGAATTTGTAAGAATAATAGCAATGAATAATGCTAAAATTCTGCTAGTCGATGATGATGAGCTGGTCAGGTGCGCCGTCGGCGCAATAATAGAGGCGCTCGGCCATGACGTGGTGACTGCGGCCGGCGGCCGGGAGGCTCTTGCTGTTGTCGGCGAAAATTTTGATGTAATAATCCTGGACATCAATATGCCGGATATGGACGGATTTGAGACCCTGGAGGCATTAAATAAAAAGAAAATCGATATCCCGGTTCTGTTTTTGACGGGCGCCGGCTCTATGGAATACGCTATTAAGGCAATAAATTTCGGTGCTTACGATTTTTTGACCAAACCGATAGATGATATAAATTATTTTAATATCAAGATCAAACGCGCTATTGAAAAAAGGATGTATGTCCTCAGGGAAAAGGCTTATAGGGCTGATCTTGAAAGGGAAGTAAAGGCAAAAACAAAGGAGTTGGCGGACAAGAATAAACTCTTGCGGAAGTATAGCAATCGACTGGAAGTTTCCACCATTCAAACGATGAACAGTCTACTGGTGGCTCTGGAAGAGAAAGATTATTATACGGCAGGCCATACAAATCGAGTAACGGAATATGCCCTGATGATCGCCCAGGAGATGAAACTGTCGGAAGAAGATATGGTTGTGCTGAACCGGGCCGCGCGTATTCATGATATCGGGAAGTTGATTATTGATACCAGCTGCATAAATAAAGCCGGTCCGCTTAGCGATAAAGAATGGCTGGTGGTGAAGAAACATCCCGCGGTTGGCGAGAATATTATCAAACCGTTGGAGTTTCTGAAGCGTGAAGGTTTTATTGTCAGACATCACCATGAACGGATGGATGGCAAGGGCTATCCGGATGGCCTGCGCGGCGGCCAGTTGGATATTTTAACGAAGATCCTTGTTGTCGCCGACAGTTTTGACGCCATGACATCAAGACGCAATTACCGGCGCAATCTTGAAAAAGCGGCGGCGATTGCCGAATTGCGCCGCTGCGCCGATACGCAATTTGATCCGGTCGTGGTCGAGATTTTTGTTGAGATTTTGGAAAATCTCGACGGGTATGTGTTTCCGCCCAAACAGACAGACCAAAAAGAGTGAAGGAGACATATGAAAATTACACCTGAAGAAATAAGCCATGTTGCCGAGTTGGCCCATTTGCAGCTGACGTCGGAAGCCGTGGCCGCCATGACGGAGCAACTTGATAAAATTATAAGTTACGTTGCCAAGTTGAACGAATTGGATACGACAGGCGTTGAACCAATGACGCACGCGATTTCCGTTCAAAATGTCTTTCGTGAGGATGTGGTCAAAAAATCTTTTGACCAGAAAACCGCCCTTGCCAACGGGCCGGAGCAAAACGGCGAGGCTTTTGTGGTACCGCGCGTCCTGTGACCACTTACGGCCTTTTATAAGCTGCTTGGAGTTTTGAGGAAATTATGCAAATATATTCGTTAACCATTCATGAACTGCGAGATCTGCTGGTCCGGCGGGAGGTGTCGGCGGTCGAGGTTGCTGCCGCGGTTTTTGATCGTATTGAGCAGGTGGAAAAGAAGGTGTCGGCCTTCATAACAATTGAGCGGGAAAAAGCCATGCAGGAGGCCCGGGCTGCCGATAAGCTGTTGAAGGATGGTCAGGGCGGCGCTCTTTGCGGGGTGCCGGTTTCCATAAAAGATGTTTTGTGTACCAAGGGTATTCGAACGACCTGCGGTTCCAAGATCCTTGAATCCTTTGTTCCGCCCTATGATGCAACTGTTGTCGAAAAGATTAAAAGAGCGGGGGCGGTCTTGATTGGCAAGGCATCCATGGATGAATTTGCCATGGGATCAACAAATGAGAATTGTGCGTTTGGCATTCCAAAAAACCCCTGGAATTTAGAATATGTCTGCGGCGGTTCCAGTGGCGGTTCTGCTGCCGCGGTGGCTGCCGACGAATGCTTTGCCTCGCTGGGTACGGATACCGGCGGATCAATTCGTCAGCCGGCTTCTTTCTGCGGTGTGGTAGGATTAAAGCCGACTTATGGCCGCGTATCGCGTTTCGGGTTGGTGGCTTTTGCCTCATCCCTGGATCAAGCCGGCCCGTTGACCAAAGATGTATCGGATGCCGCTCTGCTGATGAATATTATCAGCGGGTATGACGAAAAGGATTCCACCTCGGTTAATCGTGAGGTGCCGGATTATACAGCCGTTTTGCGGAGCGGCCTGCATGGTTTGCGGGTCGGGGTTCCCAGGGAATATTTTGGCGCCGGTCTGGACCGCGAGGTCAGAGAGGCAACAATGAACGGCATAAAGGTTCTGGAAGAAGCCGGCGCCGAAATTATCGAGGTTTCGTTGCCCCATACCGATTATTGCGTGGCTGTTTATTATGTAATTGCGCCGGCGGAAGCCAGTTCAAACCTGGCGCGTTATGATGGCGTTAAATACGGTTTTCGGGACAGGGATGCCGCCACGCTCAAGGAGATGTACAGAAATACGCGTTCCAAGGGCTTCGGTGACGAGGTTAAGCGGCGAATTTTAATTGGTACCTATGCCCTTTCCGCGGGCTATTATGATGCCTATTACAAAAAGGCTTCGCAGGTGCGGGCGTTGATAGCCGATGATTTTGGCAAGGCTTTTCAGACCTGTGATGTGCTGGTTTCCCCGGTGGCCCCGACGCCGGCTTGGCGGCTTGGTGAAAAAACCGCTGATCCTCTCAGCATGTATCTGTCTGATATTCTTACTATTTCTGCAAACCTGGCAGGGATTCCGGGGGCCTCGATTCCCGGTGGCTTCAGCGAGAAAGGGCTGCCCATGGGACTACAGATTCAGGCGGCTCCTTTCCAGGAAGAAAAGTTGCTGGCCGTGGCATATAACCTGGAGCAGCGGCTGAATATTTTTAAGAAGAAACCGCCCCTGCCAATGTAAGGACTATATCATGAAAATACAGGTTGCCCCTCATATAGAATCACTCGTACCCTATCCGCCGGGGAAGCCCTTGGAAGAGCTGGAAAGAGAGCTGGGTATTACCGGTTCGATCAAGCTGGCCTCCAATGAAAATGCGTGGGGGCCGTCGCCGAAGGCAATGACCGCCATCAGCGCGGCATTAACCAATCTGCATCGATACCCCGACGGCAGTTGTTATTATCTTACACAGCGGCTTGCCGAAATATTGGGGGTGTTGCCGGAAGAGATTGTCTGTGGAAATGGTTCCAATGAAATAATCGAGCTGCTGGCCGCCGCATTTATTGAGCCGGGCGATGAGGTTATTTCCAGTCATCCCTCTTTTTTGATGTACCAGAAACTGGTGCAGGTTCGGGGGGGGGTTAATCGTGTAATACCCCTACGGGACATGAACCATGATCTGGATGGAATTCTCGGAGCGCTTTCCGACAAGACCCGGTTGATTTTTATGGATATACCTAATAATCCGTGCGGCACCGTAATTGACAAATTAACGCTGGATAATTTTTTAGACCGGGTGCCGGAGAATATCATCGTCGTTCTTGATGAGGCCTATGTTGATTTTGTGCATCCCGACTTACGGTTGGACGTTACTGCGTATTTACGGCCGGCTAAATCGGCCGGCGGCTTATCAAAGCCACCGATTGTCGCTTTGCGGACCTTTTCAAAAGCATACGGACTGGCGGGCTTGCGGCTTGGCTATGGTTTGATGCCGGCTAAAATAGCCGGCTATTTACATAGGGTCCGTCAGCCTTTTAATGTTAATTCGCTGGCGCAGGTCGGCGCCCTTGCCGCATTAGATGATGCGGACCATTATCAGAAAACCATGGAAAAAACCCGCGCCGGCAAGGCTTGGCTTGTTGACGAAATCGGCAAACTGGGGTGCCGTTCTTTTCCCTCCCAGACAAATTTTTTTCTGATAGATGTCGGTTGCGATGCAAGCGGATTATATGAAAGAATGCTTTATAAGGGAGTGATAATCCGGCCTATGCAGGCCTATGGCTTTCCCGATTATATCCGGATAACCGTTGGCCTGCCGGAGGAAAATCAACGTTTTATCCGGGCCTTTGCCGAGACCCTTACAAAATAAGGATGTGTTTTGATTATGGCCGCAAAGGGAGTGATTATCACCATCGACGGCCCGGCCGGCGCCGGCAAGAGTACGATCAGTCAAAAACTTGCCGCCCGGCTGCATTATACATATCTGGATACCGGCGCTATGTACAGGGCGGTCGGCCTCAGGGCGCAAAGGGCCGGCATAGACCTCGATAGCGCGGCGGGTGTGGCCCGCCTGTCCCAAGTGCTGAATGACCTTGATCTGCGGTTTGTTGTAGATAACCAGGCCGGCGAGGGTGACCGCATTATCATGGATGGCGAGGATGTTAGCGACCTGATCAGAACGGCGGAGATGGGCCTTCTTGCCTCCCGGGTTTCCGCGGAAAAGGCGGTGCGCGATAAGCTCACCGCCTTACAGCGTAACATTGGCGGCAAAGGGTTCGTGGTGGCAGAGGGTCGGGATATGGGGACGGTTGTCTTTCCCGGCGCGGAATATAAATTTTATCTGGAAGCCTCACCTGCCGAGCGGGCGCGCCGCCGCCGCGAGCAGCTACTCGACCAAGGTCAGTGCGTCGATTATGAGGAAATATTACAACAGATTTTGAAAAGAGACGAAGATGACAGCGCCAGGGCTTTGGCGCCCTTACGGCCGGCGGCCGATGCTGTAGTTATTGATTCCACCGCGATGAGCATCGAGGAAGTGCTGCATTTTATGATGGTAAAAGTTGATGGACTAATAAAAAGTCCATCAATGCCGTCCAGGGATGGGACAGCCAGCTAACACGCTTGTTCCTGTCGATCGTCATTTTTCCGTTAAAATGCTTAAGACCAACTCGGCGGTGCAAACCATGTCATTTAGGTCAATGTTTTCGTCAATGGTGTGTACCTTGGCCATGCCGGTTCCCAGGATGGCGGTGACAAGGCCGTAGCTGTTGAAAATATTGGCATCGCTGCCGCCGCCCGCTACGATATACTCAAGATTTTCGGTAAGGCGTTGGGCCGTCTTTTTCACCCGCTTGATAACAGCGGCATCGTTTGTAAGCCGCATGGCGGGATATTCTTTCTGCACGATAAAGTCGAGGGTCGGTTTGCCGGCGCCTTGAACCGGCGCGGGGGGTGAACTCTCTACCGCCAGTCGGCAGGCTTTTTCAATTTTTTCCATATATGCGGCAAGTTTTTTTTCGGAATGGCTCCGGACCTCACCCTCAATTTTCGCCTGGTCCGGGACTATATTGGTGGCTGTGCCGCCGCTGATAAGACCGATATTCGCCGTGCTTTCGTGGTCCAGGCGGCCAAGGGGCATGTCGGCAACTGCTTTTGCCGCTATCTGAATGGCATTAATGCCCAACTCAGGATTAAGGCCGGCGTGGGCCGAGAGGCCGCGGAATTCGGCGGAAATTCTGTTGGCGGCCGGGGCGCCGATTATTACCTGCTTCGTGCCGGTCGAATCCAAGGCATAGCCCATTTTGGCGACCACGGCTTCATGATCAAAAGCTTTGGCGCCGAGAAGGCCGATTTCTTCACAGGTCGTGAAGATAAATTCGACAGGGCCGTGCGGCAGACGCCGGTTTTTTATTGTCTGCATTACTTCAATCAGTATTGCGATTCCCGATTTGTCGTCAGCGCCGAGTACGGTGTCGCCGGCGCTGGCAAAAATTCGTCCCTGCCGCCGGACCCGCACCCCTTCGCCGGGCTTAACAGTATCCATGTGGCAATTAAAAAAAATCGGCTCAAGATCAAGGCCGCCATTGGTAAAACGAACAATGAGATTGCCGCTTTCCGAGCCGGTGACGGCGGCGGATTTGTCCTCAATAATGGCGGAGGCCCCCAAGCCGGCAAAAATTTTTTTAAGATAGGCGGCGATACGCCCCTCTTTGGTGGAGGGACTGTCTATTTCGCATAAGGCGATAAAAACATCGGCGAGTTGTTCTGAATCAATATGCATACGGTCATCCCTCATGCTTGATGGACTCGTAACAAAAATGCTCTACGACGCAGTAGATCGGAATTTTTACGGCGCCATCAGTCTTGACTGACTCTTTACGCATACAGTAACAGGAAACGGCATAATGGAAAAACATTTTCGTATCAAAACGCTTAACAGAATTGCACCGGAGGGCTTAGCTCTTTTTGACGAACGATATCTCGTTGATCCGGCGGAAAAGAATCCCCACGGTATTATTGTCCGGAGTGCGCCCGTGGTCACCGGCGACAAGCCGGCGCTTTTGGCCGTGGCCAGGGCCGGGGCCGGCGTCAACAACATTACGGTCGATCAGGCAACGGCCCTGGGCATATGCATATTCAATACCCCCGGCGCAAATGCCAATGCCGTGGCCGAGTTGGTTTTTGCCCTGCTGGGGACATGGGCCCGAAACATCCACGCGGGGATCGATTTTTGCCGGGGGTTGAGGAACTTGTCCGGTGATGGGGCCGTTAATCGAGAAGTCGAGGCCAAGAAAGCCTCGTTTCGCGGTTTTGAGTTGGCCGGTAAAACCCTGGGTGTTTTGGGCTTGGGCAATATCGGCGTTCTGGTAGCCAATGGCGGCGTCCGGCGGCGGATGTCCGTCATAGGTTTTGATCCTTTCCCGGCCTTTGAGAATATGCATATGCTCTCTGCCCGGGCAGCCCTTGCCCCGTTTCTTGGCGAGGTTGTCCGTAATGCGGATATACTAAGCGTACATATTCCTCTAAATAATAAAACCCGGGGGTTTATAAATGAAGATTTTATTCGCCGGATGCGGCGCGGCGCTATCCTGATAAATTTTGCCCGGGGGCCGATTGTGGAGGATGAGGCGGTTCTGGGCGCCTTGGCTGAAGGCCGTCTGGGGGGCTATTTAACTGATTTTCCGACAAAAGCGCTTCTGGGCCATCCTCAGGTTGTTGCGATCCCCCACCTGGGCGCCAGTACCGAAGAATCAGAAGAAAAAGCCGCCCGCATGGCGGTAAAAGAACTAAGAGCTTATCTCGAATACGGCACGATTATTCACAGCGTTAACTTTCCAACGGTCGAATCCGTGCCGGCTCGAAATGTCGCCATGCGTTTTATCATGATCAACAGGGATATTCCGGACATGATCGGTTTTGCCTCGCATGCCATTGGCGCCAAGGGGATAAACATCGTAAGTTATCTCAACGAAAGCAACGGCAGTATCGGCTACAATATTATTGATGTCGAGGCCCCTCTTCCGGCCGAAGTTATAGCCAGAATTGAAGCCAATTCCGGCGTTATCCGGACACGGGCCATTCTGCCGCCTTTTGAGGCTGCTGACTGGTAGAGGTCACAGGAGGAGACACCCTCTCCTCGCTCTGTGCCGTGCCGGTTATAAGCTGACGGAGTAGTGCTGGAACGCTTAAAGGCCTTTGTCGGCAAATAAAAAGCAACAGAGGGCAATTATCTCTTGACGCTTTTTATCATTTGGTATAAAAAAGTTCATCTTTCCATTTATAACTAAGGAGGTATCTTATGAGAATGGCTGAAATAAAAGCGAAGGCAAAAAAGCTTAAACTTAATCCAGGCAAGATGAAAAAAATGGATCTGATCAGGACGATTCAGACAAGAGAAGGGAACTATGCCTGTTTTCAGACGGAAAAGGATTCCTGTGATCAGTCGGAGTGCTGCTGGCGCAAAGACTGCAGAACAAACTGAAATCCTTTTTAGATCATAAGGTCTGCTGTCGAAAAGCTCCACAGGGTGCCGCGCTTTTTGCGCGGACCTGCTACAATGCCCTGTTGAGCTTTTTGTTTCCTGACAGGAAGTACGTGCTTCTTTGCTTCCTGTCATAAGGCGGAGTACTGTTGTTTTTACGCGAGATGTCAGGCGGCAACCGAGGTTTATAATACTTTTGGTACAGGATTATTTGAAAGTCAGCCGCCATGTCTCCCCTCGCTTGCCGACAACAACGTCATCCATGTTTATTGCTACTAATGAATAGCCTTCAATAGATTCTCCTTCCCGAACAATATGATTACTGATAACGGCAAGCCGTTTTTCTGGAATTTCGGACCAGGAAACAGCCTGTAGTTTGAGGCGGGGATTGTCAACCAGCGGTATTATCGGCGGTGTTGTTTGTTCTGGTATAACGCCGGTAATGCCGACAGTCTCTGGCGGGGGGGTGACGGATTGAACCGGCGCCGACGGTTTCGGCAACACTTGTCGTTGCCCCAAGGCCTTGTCGTCGGTTCGCTCAATCCGTTTTTCCGACCGGGATTTAGTCGACCGCGGCACTATTCGGCGGCGGGTTGTGGGGCCGACTGGTTTTTTTGCATTTTGTCGGTCCGGCGGCGTTGTCTGCTCGGCCATTTTCGCGCTGAAAAAAGCGGCCGTCTTTTGCGGCGCCTTTTTATGGAAATAAAGGAAAAAAGCGGCCGCCGTCATAATTCCGGCAGTACAAATGATTGCAATAAAAATCAACAAGGGCCGGTCACCTTTTTTCGACCGAAGACTTTTTTTAACCGCGCAATCCTGTTGCCATGCTTGCAGATCCTTCCGCTGAGGCGGCTTGTCCTCAAGCTTTTTTAAGGCCCGCAGAATTGAACTCAAAGCCCTGACCCTCTGTTGGCTTTTATGGTTAACCGGGGCATGGGGAAAGATTGCTTTTCTCTATAAAGGGCGATTTTGGTCGAGGACCCCACAATGCCGTCATCCTGCAAGCCATATTTTTTCTGAATAACGCGGATCGCCTCTCTGGTCTGATCATCATAGAATGAATTAATTTCAATCTTGTGGAAACCGATATCTCGGAGGAGCATTTTAATCGTTATGACGGAATCGCCCGGGGCATTGCGTGGTATGGTCCCGGCAATGTCGAGGAAATTTTTCCACGGGATAAATGCCGGCCCTGACCAGTATTTTTGT
>CAYWUR010000048.1:0-9683 GCA_964460745.1 uncultured Desulfobulbia bacterium
GACCCACGCAATGCCGTTAAGCAGAAATACTGCTCTGAGCCAGAATGTCGGAAGGTGTCAGCGGCACGATAAGTGCATAAGGTGAGGTTAAAGCTTGTAAAATCATAAGGAGATATGCCGCTATGATGAAGGAGAACAGACGAGTCGCAAGAGATGAGGCCTCTTTTGAAATTACCCTGGAATTAAGGGCGGAAAATGATGATACTGTTTTGGTAGAATCTATTCCCGGGATCCTCAAAAATATTACGCCAAAAGGTGCAGGTGTCCAGGTCTCACGTGTTTTTTTTGATAAATATCATCTTTTTTATTCCCCTCTGGCCGGCACCGAGTTTGTTCTTTTTCTACAGGCAAAAATAACCGACAAGGTGGTCGTTTCTATTCCTGTCAAACCATGCTGGTTTAATTCCAACGAGGGCAACGTCGAGATGCCTTTTTGCATGGGTGTCGAATTTATCCCCGCGCCAGGCGATGAAAGAATTACGGCCTTAAATCGGCGGGTTCGGGCCGGCCGGCCTGGGCTTACGCAGGAGTTCTGGACGGGGCTTCTGAAAAATTTCCTGACAGAAAAATTGTCGTGGCGTCTTATCGCAAGCTTTCAGCACTAAGGTCGCAGGGTCCGGGCGTTTTTGCTGACGGCGTTATTGTTTTCTTGTAAAGCGAGTAGACTGTTTTTGGCATTTTGGGTAAATCAGGTTTGCTAATATGGCGTCGGCTGCTCGATCATAGAGCCGGCGTTTTCTGCTTGTCAATTACCTGCACTTCCGTTTTTTTTCGGCGGTCGCCGGCCAATCCCTTTAAACGGCATAAATTTATGGACGCCTGAAAAGTTCAGGGCGTATTTTGGGTCGGTTTATCGACAATGTCTCTTGTCGTTGCTCCGGAAATCATCCGGGGACGGCCTGGTTTGGCAGAAAATATGCATAGGACATAGTAAGGCTTTTATTCATTCAATATCTGCTCTGCATATCATCGGCAGCACCGATGATAGCGGTTTTGGTTTTGTGCTGCGGCGGTTTTGACGGCTGGGCGTTGTTTCGGGGAGAAAAAGATGGCAAAGATAACCTTAATAGTGGCCACGGCGGTAATCGTCTTTATGATGTGTCAGGCTGGAAAGGCCGCCGAGACCGGTTTTTATGGCGGCGGCCAGGCAATATTTCAAGATTATGAGTCCGGTGTTTCCGCGGCCGGCAAATTTTGCCCTGCCTGGCTTATTCGGTTGGGCGGTGTATGGCGGGGCAAGGTATGGGGCGTGGTATCGCCGGCAGCCGGTATATCGTCGGTTGACGCGGAACTATTTGCCAAGTACGGGCAGTCGGGGCCGGGATGGCAGGCAGGACTTGTTTCAGGCGTTGGCGTCGAGTTCGCCGCCAACGACCGGCTTGGTTTGCATATCCGGTGGCGGCGTCTCAGGGATTTTGAGGCGTGGAAGTACGACAGCACGACACGTCCGGCGGCTGATAAGGATATCTCGCTGCTCTCCTTGGGCGTCGTTATTCATTTTTGATGCTCGCGCTGTAATTCCTGGAGGGCCGGCCTTGTGCTGTCCTTTTTTGCGGACCCTCTTTCCAGGTTTCCGCAAAAACTTGTTCCTCAGTAGCGGAAAGGTTTTTGGCTGTTTTTGTAACTACCTTGTATCACAGATGATTTTTTCTGCAAAAAAGTATCTCTTTTAAAGAGGCTGGACAGCATGTTTTTTGCATGACAAACTTTGTATGTTTTGCGCCAGGTGTCGGTCATCGTGAAAGGCAATTTTTTGACAGGCTCCCGGGGCAGCATTCACAATGGGAGGTAATCGAGATGACAAGGCAGGAAGTACTCAGCGTTCTGATGTTAAGTCCGATTTATTTCAGGTTGCCGTTGTCGGCCCGCAAAAGTTTACTGGATGAATTCTTCCAGTATTTCAAAAACAGTATTTTGCGACAGCAATAACAAGCCGTTTCGTTGCTATATTGTCATGACAGACATCAAAAAAATAATTGAGCGCAGAAAATTTAAGCGTTTTCATGTTGAAACGCCGGCATATATCGACGCCATTCCGAAAGTCGGCAGAGTTGTTGATATAAGCAAGGGCGGCGTGGCCTTTCGCTATCACGCCGATTATGGTTTTCGGCCCGGTAGACGGCTGCGGGGCGCTGTCCTGCTGGGCGTTAATTTTTATCTGGACCAGATACCCCTGGTGGTCGTTTCTGATTTGCCGGTTAATGTGGCAGCACCTGCTATTGTAATTGAAAGGTTGTGTGCCGCCCGGATCGAACCGCTCTCCCCCTCTCAGTCGTGGCGGTTAACGTATTTTATCTGGCAAAACGCCGCGAATCGGGCGGCGGGATTGCGCTTCTCATGGACAAACATAAGAGATGCGCTGTCTTGTTTCTCGGCCTTCGGCCATTGATTCCCAAGCACACATTTTCCCACCGCTCTTCCCTCGAAAAATATCTTCCGGCAAGATTTCCAGGCCTGATCCTCTGTTGATCAACAATTCTGTTAACTTTTCTTGATTTTCTAAGGCCATCCGGCTTATATTGTCAGTATATAAAATAGACCGTTTATTCAGGAGGATGATGTGGAATTCGCCTTTACCCCTCGTCGTTTTTTGGCTCCGTTTTTTTTGTCCTGCCTTTTGCTTTTTGTTGCCGGTTGCTCATCAAAAATCCAGGGTTGGTCCCGGGAGGCGTTTCGTGGCCCGGCGTTCAGCATGGAACAAATAAATCATGAGGGCCTGGCCCTTTTGCCCATAATAATCCTGGAGCAGCCATCCGAAAAAAACAGTGAGGCCGTCAGTTCGCAGCCGACCGCGCCTTACGCGCCCGCCGGGTCTGCTGCCGATCTTGCGGAACAAGATTCATTTCATACCCTCGATGCGTATCGCGTTATTTATGGCGAAATTCTTCTGAGTGAGATTCAGGCCAGAAGACCGAATCTCAAAGTCATCTCGTCCGCCGATACCTTGAAACAGTTAAACGATCATGGGCTGGCCGATGCCTATCGAAAATTCAACCGTAATTTTTCCCGCGTAGGTTTGGATAATCAGTTGCTTAAGAATTTTGGAAAGGCGCTGAATTGCCGTTATCTCTTCATTGGTCTGGCGGTCGTGACTGAATCAAGACCAGAGGCCTCGATTACCGTTATCTGGACCTTTGGCCGTAAATCTGTTCTGCGTTCAATAATAATATCGGGGCAAATCTGGGATGCCGTCAGCGGTCGGCAGGTCTGGGAAGGGTCCGGTGTCGGCTACAATAGATCGGTTGTTTACGAGGGCTCACCGCTTAATGAGGAGATTGCCTCCGAGGCTGTAGAAAGGTTGTTGGAAAACATAATGCCAAAAAGATAAAAAGACTTCTCTGTCGCGCACGCAAGTCTAATTCATCAGTAACTGTTCAGCTGCACCCCATCTCGGAGTCTGCGCTTACCTCGTCCGTTTCGCCCTCCTCACGTACAGGGAGTACGCATCGGAAGTCGAAACGAACGAACCTGGGGCACATCTGAAAGTTACGGTTACGAGTTTATGGGAATTTATTGCCCCTACTGAATAGTTACATTCATCAAATGATTTATACCCTATACAATCGTTGGCATGCCGTTCTGTACGCCGCCTTAATATTTATTATATTGTGTCCTGCCGGCGTAATCGGGGCGGCTGATGAGTCATTTCCATTTCATGAGGGAGAAAGGTTGACCTTTCAGCTCAGGTGGGCTTTCATCCCGGTCGGCAAGGCTGTTATGGAGGTGCTGCCCCGTGAAATCATAAACGGCGTTGAGGCGTATCACTTTGTCCTGACGGCAAAAAGTTACCCGATTATCGACCCTTTTTACAAAGTCCGTGACCGGATAGACGCCTATGCCGATGTGGCGATGACTCATTCGCTTTTGTATAAGAAAAAACAGCTTGAAGGTGATATCGAGAGAGATGAAATAGTGCGTTTTGACTGGGAGCATGGCGAGGCGCAATACTGCAACTTCGGCAAGGCTCTGGCGCCGATTTCCATATTGCCCGGCACATTTGATCCGTTATCTGTTTATTATTATGTCCGCCGGCTGGCTATAAAGAAAAAGCTTTTGATAAAACAGCCGGTAACCGACGGCAAAAAGAATATAACAGGAAAGGCCGTAATTGTTAAACGGGAAACGCTCAAGTTGAAAAGCGGCACCTATGATACCTATTTGATGGAACCGAGCGTAGAACAGATTGGTGGGGTTTTTGAAAAATCTAAAAAAGCCCGCATCAGGTTATGGATTACTGCTGATAACCGACGGATGCTGGTTAAGATAAAGAGTAAGGTCAGGGTTGGAAGTTTTGTGGGCGAATTAGTGTCCATTGATTCAAATGATTAACTGAAACTTACGGTTACGAGTTATAGGATAATTTGTTGCCTTTGCTGAATAGTTACACTGAAACAACGTTTTGCGCCTATACGCGGCGGCACGCTTTAGTCCAGAAAATGCCAATAAACTGACACACGAGTATTAAGATGAATAGAGTTTCCGGCACCAAGATTCTTACAATGGAAGATGATAGTCTGGTACGGGCAAGTATTGTCGCCCATCTGGAAGACAGCGGCTATCAAGTCTTTGAGGCCGCAAACGGCCGGGAGGGGCTGGAGGTCTTCCATCGGGAAAAGCCGCATCTTGTATTGCTCGATTTGCGAATGCCGGTAATGGACGGTATTGATGTCTTGGCCGTGATTGCCCGCGAATCTCATGAGACGCCGGTCATTGTTGTTTCAGGTATGGGAACGGTGGGTGACGCTATCAAGGCCTTAAAGTTCGGCGCCTGGGATTATTTTACCAAACCGATTCATAATATGGCGGTTCTGGAACATGCCGTCAACAAGGCGCTGGAGCGGGCGGCGTTGTTGCGCGAGAATCGTCGGTACCGCGAACATCTTGAAGCGCAAGTCAAAAGCAGAACGTTGGAGTTGGAGCGCCGCAGCCATGAACTGGAAAAGGCCTATGTCCTGGTTAAAGAGGAGATAGTCGAACGCGAGCGGGCGGAGAAAGCAATCGACCGGGAACGCGTTTTTTTGCAAAGCGTTATCGACGGCGTGGTTGATCCCATAATGGTCATCGGCAATGATTATCGGATACTCAAGATGAATCATGCCGCCCGGGATTTTCTTGATGACTGTTCGGCTGTGCCGGACGACATTTTTTGTCATCATCTCATTTATCAAAACCAGGAGCCCTGCAATGATAGCGGGATTGTCTGTCCTTTGCGGGAGGTTCGTAGAACAGGTAATACCGCGACGGTTGTGCATGAACATACATTTGCGGGCGGTGAAAAAAAGATTTATGAAATTGAGGCTTCGCCGCTGTGGAATGAAGATGGAACCCTGCACGGTGTTATTGCCGCCTGCCGTAATATTACCGAACGCCTGCGGGTTGAACGGAAATTGCGGGAGAACGAATCCCGTCTTTATCATCTGGCGCACCATGATTCTCTTACCGGCCTTCCTAACCGGCTACTGTTTCAAGACCGTTTGCAGCGGGCGATGTTTAAGGCGCATCGTTCCGGCCAGCAGGTGGCCTTGCTTTTTTTGGATCTTGACCGGTTCAAGAATATAAATGACACCCTGGGCCATGATGTCGGAGATCGCTTGCTACAGGATGTTTCGGGTCGTCTGCGCGATTGTGGGAGACAAAGCGATACCGTGGCTCGACTGGGCGGCGATGAATTCGCCATTATTCTGGATGACGCCAAGGAACTTAAAGACATAGCTGTTGTTGCTCAGAAGATTCTACAGGCGCTGGCCAAACCAATTATGGTGGAAGGCTTTGAACTCTATGTGACCGCCAGTATCGGCATCAGCCTTTATCCCGCCGACAGCGGTGATGTTGACGGCCTGATGAAGTGTACCGATACGGCGATGTATCGCGCCAAGGATCTCGGCAAGAATAGTTATCAGTTTTATACGGCGGACATGAATACCAGGGCTTTTGAGTTGCTGCTTATGGAAGGCAGCCTGCGCAAGGCCTTGCGGCATGACCAACTGGTTGTTTATTACCAGCCGCAAATTGATCTGCTTACCGGCTCTCTTGTCGGCATAGAAGCGTTGCTGCGTTGGCGGCATCCGGAGCAGGGAATGATTTCTCCTCGCGAATTCATTCCTCTTGCCGAGGAAACCGGTTTGATCGGGTCGATCGGCGAATGGGTTATGCGCACGGCATGCACGCAGAACAGGGCATGGCAGGCCGCCGGTTATTCGCCTGTGCGGATGGCGGTTAATATCTCGGCCCGGCAGTTCAGACAACAGGACTTAACGAAGATAATAGCTCAAGTCCTTGATGAAACCGGGTTGGAAGCCAAATATCTGGAGTTGGAGTTAACCGAAAGCATCGTCATGCAGGACGCCGAGGCAACTATTGCCATGCTGAAAAGACTTAATAACATGGGCGTACGGCTCTCCATTGATGATTTCGGCACCGGCTATTCTTCTCTCAGTTATCTGAAACGTTTTCCCATAAGCAATCTCAAGATTGATCAATCTTTTGTGCATGACATCACCACGGATGTTAATGATGCCATGATAGCGTCTTCCATCATAGCGCTGGCGCACAGTATGGATCTTCACGTTATTGCCGAGGGGGTCGAAAATGAAACGCAGTTGAATTTTCTGCGTGACAGCGGCTGTAATCATGCGCAGGGATATTTGCTGGGCAGCCCGACACCGGGCGAAGATTTTGTTAAGTTTTTTAACGACCGTCAAAAAAACGGCATTGTCTGATAGCGTTTACGGTTCAGCCGGTCGCGATAAAAGCCTATTCCCTCGTCGTAAGCCATCACGGGGACGGGGTACGGCAACACGGAAATTTGGCAAACTTCGTCCTGTAAGCGATCACAGGGTACCGAAACCGGAGTCTCCCTTTGGTAGCTTACCTCTCGGCAGCGCTCGGGCCGAAGCAAGCAGGGATTGTCCATATGCGTTCATATCTGCAGAATATTATTGATTCCATGCCTTCCGTTCTGGTAGGCGTCGATCCGGCTGGTAAAATTACCTTATGGAACAGCGAGGCGGAGCGGGCTACCGCCGTTGTATGCGCTAAGGCTCTGGGGCAGCCCTTGAGAGAGGTGTATCCGGCCCTGGCGGAGCAGATGGTCAAGGCGCAGCCTTTTATTGCCACGGACCGGCCGCTGAAAAGTAAAAGGTTTACCCGCAAGGTGGACGGCAAAATCCACTATATGGATGTCATGGCCTATCCCCTTGGCAACGAGGGGTGTGAGGGGATGGTCTTGCGTGTTGATGATGTAACCGTTCGAGTCCAGATTGAAGGAATAATGCTACAAACTGAAAAAATGTTGTCGGTTGGCGGCTTGGCTGCCGGCATGGCGCATGAGTTGAATAATCCCCTGGGGGGCATGCTTCAGTTGTTGCAGAATGTCATGCGGCGCCTGTCAACCGAATTGCCGCAAAATTTTGAGGTCGCAAAAGAGTGTGGGATTGATCTGCATAAACTGCAGTTATACCTGGAGAAGCGGGGGATTATAAACTTTTTTGAGGGCATCAGAAGTTCCGGGATGAAAGCCTCCGCCATTGTCGCCAACATGGTCCAGTTTTGTAGCAAGAGTGAGTCACGGTTTGTCACGGTCAATCTGGCGGAGTTGATAAACCGGAGTGTGGAGCTTGCGGCAACCGATTACGATTTAAAGAAAAAACATGGCTTTCGGAATATTAAAATTATTCGCGAGTATGATCCGGAGTTGTCTGAAATTTCATGCATCCCGGCAGAAGTAGAACAGGTTATCCTTCATCTTTTGAAAAACGCCGCACAGAGCATGGCGGCGCAGAAAAGCGTCGTCGATCCCCGTATATACTTGCGGACCAGGCGGGAGGACGGTATGGTCCGCATAGAAGTGGAAGATAATGGTCTCGGTATGACCGAGGAAGTCAGCCGGCATATATTTGAACCTTTTTTTACGACAAAAGGGCCGGGGGCGGGCACGGGGCTGGGGCTTTCCGTCTCATATTTTATCGTGACGGAAATCCACAAGGGGACATTGCGGGTGGAATCAACCCCGGGCAAGGGCGCCAAGTTTATTGTTCGCCTGCCCGGATTATTATTGACACAAGATTCCAGCCGTAACCATGGTGATTCTCCGGTCATGCGCGAAGGAGATATCAGGTGAATAACAGGCAGCCATGCATTCTGGTCGTTGATGACGAGGAACTGCTACTTGGCGTGTTACGGGACTTCCTTGTCGATGAGGGGTACGCGGTTCTGTCGGCCCGGAGCGGGGCTGAGGCCATGAAATTGTTGGCAGCCGTATCGGTTGATGTCTGTTTTGTTGACATGCAGTTAATCGATATGGCCGGCGATGATCTGATTCGCCTGATTCATGAGCATAAACCGGAGATAAGGTTCATTATTCATACCGGTTCACCGGCCTATGTCCTGCCTCGGGATCTCAGGGGCATGGGCGTCAGTGCCGGCGATGTTTTTATAAAACCGGTGTTTGATATGAATGTTTTCGTCAAGGCGATTGAACGTCTGTTGCATATTGAGGAATAAATGAATATCAACGGCACGCATTATAGAACAATCTGGCCGGTCGAGAATGACCGGCGGGTAATAAAAATTATTGATCAGCGGCACCTCCCCCATCGTTTTGTGGTGGAAGAACTCAGAACAGTGGCTGATTTTATCGCTGCCATCCGGGATATGCATGTGCGGGGCGCCGGACTTATAGGAGCGACGGCCGGGTTCGGCATGTACTGTGCCGCGCTTGCCGCGCCGACAGAGGGATTTGAACTTTTTTTGCAAAAAGCGGCCGATGGACTCTTGGCAACGCGGCCCACGGCTAAAAATCTTGCCTGGGCGGTGGAAAGAGTGCTGGCCGCCATCGCGGGCGAGCAGAGCCGGGAAGCTGTAATTACAGGCGCTTTCAGCACGGCCTGTCGAATTGCCGATGAGGACGCCGACTTCTGCCGCCGTATCGGTGAGCACGGCTTGCGGATTATTACCGACCTCAGTAAAAAAAAGGCAGGCGAAACCGTCAATATTCTAACTCACTGCAATGCCGGCTGGCTGGCCTTTGTGGACTACGGTTCAGCCACGGCGCCGATTTATGCCGCCCACCGGGCCGGACTCAAGGTACATGTCTGGGTTGATGAAACCCGGCCATGGAATCAGGGCGCTAAATTAACCGCCTGGGAATTGGGTCAGGAGGGCGTCCCTCATACCCTGATCGTCGATAACACCGGTGGCCATCTCATGCAGACAGGCCAGGTGGACATGGTGATAGTCGGCACGGACCGGACTACCCGCACCGGTGATGTGGCCAACAAGATCGGCACCTATCTGAAAGCCCTGGCAGCCAGGGATTGCGGCATTCCGTTTTACGTTGCCCTGCCGTCCTCGACCTTTGACTGGAATTTGCGGAACGGGCTTACGGAAATCCCGATAGAACAGCGGTCGCCGACGGAAGTGAAATATGTTACCGGCCTGACCGGGGAAAATCAACTTGCAACGGTTTTGATCGCCCCGGCGGAGTCACCGGCGGCTAATTTTGGCTTTGACGTTACCCCGGCCCGGCTGATTACCGCTCTGATTACCGAACGGGGTGTTGTTCCCGCCCGGGAGGAGGCCATCACCGGCCTTTACCCTGAATTTATCTGAGAATAACCGACCGCTATATACAACTTGACCGCTTTGTCTTGAGTTTTTATAAGATAATTCTGAATCTGTGAAAG
>CAYWUR010000049.1:0-9398 GCA_964460745.1 uncultured Desulfobulbia bacterium
ATGCCTGGCGCTGGCAATCCGGCAACCCCGACGGTTATTCCTGAGACGCCGGCCTCCCCTTATATATCACCCGCTGTGTCCGCCTTCTTTAACCGGTGGGGCGATACCCAGGCCCAGCCTGACTTTTTGCTCAATCTCGGCAGTCATTTCCGGATGCTCGGCCAAGAAGGTTTTGGCGTTTTCTCGGCCCTGTCCGATACGCTCGCCGCCATATGAGTACCACGCGCCGCTTTTTTCAACGATCTCCTGCAACACCGCCAGGTCCAGGAGATCACCCGTCCTGGATATTCCCTCTCCATAGACAATATCGAATTCGACGATTTTAAATGGCGGCGCCACCTTGTTTTTGACCACCTTGACTTTGGTGCGATTGCCGATTACTTCCTGGCCGTCCTTTATTTGCGTCATCCTCCGGATATCGAGACGCATGGAACTATAAAATTTTAATGCATTGCCGCCCGGCGTCGTTTCCGGGTTGCCGAACATGACGCCGATTTTCATACGGATTTGATTGATGAACAGCAGGGCCGTATTGCTTCTTTTGAGAATGCCGGTGAATTTGCGCAAGGCATGTGACATCAGCCGGGCCTGTAGACCCATATGCGTATCACCGACATTGCCGTCAATCTCCGCCTTAGGGACCAACGCGGCAACCGAATCAACGACGATTAAATCCGTCGCCCCGCTTCTAATCAGGATTTCGGCTATTTCCAGAGCCTGTTCCCCATAGTCCGGTTGCGAAACCAGCAGATCATCCGTCTTTACACCAAGTTTATCGGCATAAAAAATATCTAAGGCATGTTCCGCATCAATGAAGGCGGCAACACCTCCCGTTTTCTGGGCCTCGGCGATCACATGCAGGGCCAGGGTGGTTTTGCCGGAAGACTCCGGCCCGTAAATTTCGGTAACCCGACCCCGGGGGATCCCACCTACGCCGGTGGCGAGATCCAGGCTCAACGTGCCGGTAGGAATAACGGGAATAGCTTCGGAATCCTGCGACCCCAGCCGCATGATCGCGCCTTTGCCGAACTGTCTGTGAATCTGGAAGATGGCATTATCAATCGTTTTTAATTTTTCGTCGGAAGTAGTGGTCATGTAGTCAGCTCCAGTTTTGAGGTATTTATTTCTGTCGAGATATTAAAACGTCCGTGACGGACTTTATTACGAATACATCATTTTTTGATCTAAATTAAACGATCTTGGCCGTCCATCAATCTCAATGGTTTGTTGAGCAATACACGGCGGATAAGATTGAGAGCGTTCAGGCAGGCTATTTCCTGAATTTGCCGACGATCTCCGGGAAAAACGGCCTGCATGTCGCTGATGCCGGCCGCCGTCGCCAATCCGAAAAAAACGGTGCCTACCGGTTTTTCCTTACTGCCGCCGCCGGGCCCGGCAATACCGCTGACCGATACCGCCAGAGAGGCGCCGGTCCTTTGCCGCAGCCCTTCGGCCATGGCGCGAACGGTTGCACTGCTGACGGCGCCGTATTCCTTAAGGGTCTTGTCGTCCACCCCCAAAAAAAGTTCTTTCAGGTCGTTACTGTAGGAAACAACGCCACCAAGAAAGTAGGCGGAACTGCCTGGTATTCTAGTAATCCGATGCGCAACCATGCCGCCGGTACACGATTCCGCTATTGCCAGACTTTTTTGCTGTTCGGTCAAAAGGCGACCAACCTCGCTTTCAAGGGTGTCGGCATCGGCGCCATAAATGTACTCTGCAAAAATAGATTCAATTTCTACGGCGCGGTCGGCAAACAACCGTTCCACCTCATCTGAATTGTTGCTGAAACAGGTAAGGCTTAAGTGTACCTCGGGGAAGACGGGATAATATCCTATCCTGATGCGCTGGTCTTTATGCTCAAGATGCTCAAGCTGACGGTTTATTTCCGTCTCGGGCAGCCCGAAAATTTTGTAAATCTTTTGTCTGACCCGCCGCCTTGTGCCGTCCTTCCAGACCGTCAGCCGCGGGATGGCCAGATTAACCAGCATTTCCTCCATTTCATGAGGTACACCCGGCAGAAAAAATATGGGTTTTTTGTCATGAATCAGAAGATGACCGGCCATCCCGCCATCAGGGTTCAGGACTGTTGAGCCGTTAGGCAGCCACGCCAGTTTTTCAAGGGTATTTCGGCCCATCGGCGTTTTTTTGTTCCGTTTTGATTCAATTCTTCTCAAAATCTCAGGATAAAAAGTGGCAGGCCGGTTTAAAGCCGAGGCGGCGGCCTTGTTGGTAAGATCGTCGCTGGTCGCGCCCAGGCCACCTGTGACGATAACAAATTCGGCCCGGCCAAGCGCCCTTTTCAGTGTCTCGCCAATCAGCGCCGGGTCATCACCGATAGTAGTCATGGCAATAATTATATGACCGGCGGCAAAAAGCTGGCGGGCCGCAAAACCGCTGGTAGTATTCAGTATCCTGCCGGAGGTAAGTTCATCGCCAATGGCGATAATTTCACCGATCATAATTATGACTTCCCCCGATCACTTTCCCGAAAACACCCTGATCAGCAATCTGCTCTAACTTGACGTCCAGTATCCGGTTGGCAAAAGCCGGCGGAGCTTCAAAACTGACAGGTATATAGTTTTCCGAGAAACCTTTCAAAAAGCGGCTGCCATTTCTGGCGCTCTCTGCCAGAACCCGGTGTGTTATGCCGATATTGCCGGCATAAAATGCGGCCCGTTTTTTACGGTCCAGAGCCCGCAGACGGGCCACCCTTTCCGCCTTGACCTGCGGCGCCACCTGGGCCGGCAAGCCGGCCGCCACCGTACCTGTTCTTTTGGAATAGGGGAAGGCGTGAAGATAAGCAATCGGCAGTCTCTCAAGTAATTGTATGGTATTATGGAAAGCCGCCTCATCTTCGCCGGGAAAGCCGGCCAGGACATCGACGCCAATGGCCGCCCCGGGCAGGAGGCTGATTACCTCTCGGACAATTCCTGCAAAGTCCCGGGCCGTATACCGTCGGTTCATCTTTTTAAGAATACCATTGTCGCCGCTCTGCAGGGGTATATGAAAATGGGGCATGCAGTTATCGGCGGCGGCCAGAAATTGTAATAATTGCGGCGTTATTTCGGTCGGTTCCAGAGAACTCAGCCGGTAGCGAACAAAGGGGAGATGCTCGGTTAACAATGTGCAGAGATCCAGAAGTCCGCGGGCGGACGCCAGATCCCGGCCATAAGCACCCAAATGGATGCCGGTTAACACCAGTTCCTTATAACCTTGCTGAGCGAAAACTTCCGCCTGCGCCAGCACGTCGGCGGGCGACAGGCTACGGCTGCGGCCTCTGGCATACGGCACAATACAATAAGAACAAAAATTATTGCAGCCATCCTGAATTCGCAGGAAAGCCCTGGTCCGATCCGCAAACCGGCGGACCGGCAGGCGGCAGATTTCTTTTGCCCGGCCTATATCCTCCGGATACATCTCATGATCGCGGGGGGAAGCGGATAATGCCGCGTCCACCAGACGATGTTTATGGCCGTTCCCAACGATGCAGACAGGGGCTTTGACACAGGCCATAATTTCCCGGGCCGCCACCTGGGCGTAACAGCCGGTCACCACCAAACGGGGCGCCGTTTTTCTCCCCCCGTCACAGCGGGAAGCCCGTCGAAGCATCTGTCTGGATTGGGCGGCGGCCTTGGCCGTTACCGCGCAGGTATTAATAACATAGATATCAGCTGGTCGGGAAAAGTCAACCACCCGCAGTCCCAGTTCTTCGAAGCCATCCCGGAAGGAGGCCGTCTCATACTGGTTGACCTTGCAGCCTAAAGTTGCCAGCGCCACGGTCTGTCCATTGTATTCAGAATTCATGGTAAGGTAACTTACGTAATAATGCGGCAGAAAGCAAGTTCAGTAAGCCGTATCGTCAGGCTTGCGGCCTCACATTATTTCCCCGCCGCCGATCATTGCGTCATCTTGATATAATACGGCAAACTGGCCGGGAGTGATAGCCCTTTGCGGTTCCTTAAAATGAACGAGCAGCCGATCGGCGTCAGCCGCCGTCACTAACGCCGCCGCGCCTTGGTGCCGGTAACGGATTTTAACCGTAAAATTTTGCGGCAAATCGGGTGCCGCACCGTTTATCCAATTAATATTGCCGATGATCAGCCGCCGCTGGTAGAGATCCTCCTTCTTGCCGACAATCACCTTGTTTTCGTGGGGGATTATTCCTATGACATAATATGGTGTCGCGTCAGGAATGCCGAGCCCCCGGCGCTGCCCGACCGTAAAGCCGTGGATACCGTTGTGATGTCCGAGAATACGACCGTCGGCAGTAATTATGGCGCCGCCAAGCCGGCCCGCGGCAATACCGCCGTGCCGTATGGCCAGAAAATCCTCCACCCCGCGGTCCTTAAGGAAACAGACGTCCTGGCTCTCGGCGCCGTACAGGCCGGCGAGGCCGAGTTCCGTCGCCATCCGGTACACCTCGACCTTGGTGTATTCCCCCAGCGGCAGCCGCAGTCTGGCAATCCGGGCCTGGCTGAGACGACACAGAAAATACGACTGGTCCTTTTGCGGATCCCGGCCCTTTAACAGCTGAAAAGAGCCGCCGGCGCCCTGACCGATGCGGGCGTAATGCCCGGTTGCCATGAGATCGGCGCCTCTTTCCATAATCATGTCCATAAGTCGACCGAATTTGATCTTCAGATTGCAGATGATGCAGGGATTAGGGGTCCTGCCGGCAAGATAACCTGCCGTAAAATAGTCCAACACTTCTTCGGCAAAGTCCCGCTCCAGATAAACAACTTCCAGCGGCACCGCCAGACGGGCGGCTATGCGTTGCACGCCGGCCACCTGCCTGTCGATGTCCGGCTGCGCCAGGGCCATAAAAAAACCCCGCACGGCATATCCCGCTTTTTTGAGCAGGGCGGCGGCCACCGAGCTGTCCACCCCGCCACTCATGGCAACGCCGATGGTTATCCCGTTTTTTGATGAAGAATTAATCATATATCCTTTAATACAATTATTCCGGCCTTAATCGACTTTCACTTGCAGGCTACCATTATTAGTTGGCCCTTGGCTATTTTTTTGTATTTCTCATTTGTATTTCTCATAGGAGTCTGCTAAAGAGGCAGAGCCGGCTGGCGGCGGCGCGGCCGCTCTCTACGCTGATTTTTCATGATGCCTTTACCGGCAGCGCCGCCTCGGTCTGCTTTGCCTGAGTGGCGTCATATTTAGAAGCACCAGGGAATAGTTCGGCGATTCCGCTCGTATATACCGGATCAGATAAAGGGGCAAGGCGGTTGCAGCAGCCGAATATTACGCATATCTATTAACACAGGAGAAAACAACAGATGTCTTTTTTTGAACGCGGGTCGGTTTTTAACAATTTTACCGTTGCCCGTACTGTATTAATTAAAGTCAAGCGCCTGCTTGTGATTATCGGCTGTCTTCTGCTTTTTATGCCGGCCATCGGTCGCACGGCTGGGCTTGAAATAGCCTTTACCGGCGTGGACGTATATCATCTCACCTATAATTTTCAACCAACCGACTGGGACACATTGTACCCGGATTTGACACGTGAAACCACCGATATCGTGCTGCTGCAATATCGATGGCTAAGCAGCAACGATGAGGTTGTGGAAACCTCCCTGGCTTCCGGCGCCGGCGGTATCCAGGGGGCGTATCGGCTTGCCGGCATGGGAAGCGACAGCTTCAGGTTTACGGTAACCGAATATTACAGAACCTATAATGATACCACGGAGAAATGGGAGGAAGGGAGTCTTGAACGGGGAAGCATTGACTGGCTTAAGGCGTCCCGTCGGATCGATGGCGTCCTGCAGTTTGACGAGGAATGTGACGGGGCGGGCGCCGCGGACATCACCTGGGGGACGATAACCGTTCCCGACGGCAAGTCGCTCACCCTTAAAAACATGGCCGTTTCAGGGCAGCCTGCCGTCAACATAGGCGGCTCGGTTGTCATTGAGGGCTGTACCGGGCTCGATCTTCGACTGTCCGGCGATGCGGCCGGCGGCCTTTCGTTAAAAAACTGTACCTTTAACGGGATAAGAATAGACGAAGTCGGGCTTGTTTCCATTACCGGCTGTACCTTTCTCAAGGATTCCGCGCCGGAAATAGGCGCCACGACGGCTGTGGGCAGTATCAGCGTGCAGGACAGTACCTTTCTCGACGGCGGCGGCTTTACGGCCGTAAATCTCTGTCGGCTCAACGGCTGTGACTTTTTGCGGGGTACGGTGCTGCTGGACACCAACGCCGGCACATTGAGCGTCAAAAATAATGTGTTTTCCGCAAGCCTGCAACTCAAGATCGCCTCCACGGAAGAGCCGATCACTCCTGTTCCCGACATCAGCGGCAACAGTTTTCTGGGAAACGGCTCGATAACAACGATAGACCTGCTGGGCAATGTGGATTCCTATACCCAAACAATCCCCCTGGCGGATAACTACTGGGGTGGCAAGGAGGGGCCACGCCCAAAAAACGATACCACCTGGCTGGAACAATGGGGCGGCTACAGTCGCTACTATAACGGCACCGACAGCGTGCTGACCACGGGCATATTCCACGCGGCAGCCGCGCCGCTTCCTTCGCCTGCCCCGCCGCCGGTGGTCTGGGTGGAAGACTTCCGCTGGGGACAGAACACCCTGGCCGGCATGGGCCGCAAAGGCCGCGACACCCTGCTGTGTTACGATATCCGCGCCAATGTTGAATCCTTAAGCGGCGCCCTGTTCTGGATTACCGTCGATGGTCAGCGACTTGATCCTCTTAATCCCGGTTTTGAGGTCCGCCGGGACTACGGGACGATTCCCGCCGATAGTAATATGGACCGCACCCTGAATTTCCTGTTGCCGGCGGCTATGACCGGCGGGGAAGGGATATCGATTAAGCTGTATATGGATCTTTCGCCCGCCGGCCCCTTTGATATCGATATAAGTCCCGCTATCCTGAAAACCTTCAGCCTTACTCTGGACGCCCCCCCGGCCCGCCCCCTGCGCCTGGGCCTGACAAGCGTGGATGTACGCCTGCCCGGTTTCAATCCGGCTCCCGGACCGGCCATTATTGACAAATTCCGGAATCTGCTGAAACGGGAAATTCCGGCCATGTTGCCGCTGACCGCCGCTGAGCTGGAATTTAACAACCTTGGTACCTATCAATTCGATGGCGGGACCTGTGTAAACTGGGTGTTATCTAAATCGTCCTCATATCGTATCATCGGATTGAGCTATGCGTTAGACGGATTCATGCAAAACTTTAATGCCGCTGCCTCGGAAAATAAAAAAATCGATTATCTGATTGCCATTGTCCCCCATGGAACTTTCTCCTTAGGCGGCAACGGCAGCAATAATTATTTCATGCCTCGCATCTGTTTGGTAGATGAGACCGAACCGGGCGCGGCCATGCATGAACTGGGGCACGCGATCGGCAATATATACCGCAGCACGGAACAGTATGATCTTACAGAAGAAACGACTTATGCCGGAGGGCGGATCGATAAGGGGGTCGGCCTTGTCATCCAGGGGGAAACCGCTTTTAGCCCCGAGGGGCAAAGGACCCTGGCGGTCATGCACGGCCGGCGGCACTTCCCGCCGGTCCAGGAGGTGCGGGCCCTGGATATCATGAGTAACAATAACCAATATCATTGGATTATCCCCAGTACGCTCTCGTCGATTACCGAGGGTCTGAAAAAAGTACTCGGTCAGGCGAAAACCGGCGCCAACGCCAACGCTCTCGACACATTGTCAACCAACGGTTTCCGTCAGGCCCAGAACACCGGCTACCGTGTTATTGTCCAGGGTCTCATCAGTTCGGTTGTGTATGGGTATACAATGGTTCCCGATTCGCTTTCCTGCCGCAGGGCCGAGGCCGGCATGGGCGGCATCACCGGCGAAACGCCCATGATCTCAGAAAGTTATCTAGCGTATTACGACAATCCCGAATTCCTGGCCTACGACGCCTATGGGAATAAAATCTATGCGGCCCAATGCCGGCGCAGCAACCAGAATCTTCCTTCTGTTGCTTCATGGGTGCAGACCTTTGATGTCCCTGAAAACGCGGTAAAATTTGAGATCCGTGCAGGACGTGACGGGAATTACGACGATCTTGTGTTTACGCATATGATTGGCCCTGATTTCAGCACCGGGTTCACGGGTCCGCCCCCCGGCAGTCAACTGGGCGACCGTATCGTGTTAAGCTGGGAAGCTGCCACCGGCGGGACAGCGTCTGCAACGACCGGCGCCAAGGCATTGCTTGACACGACCCCCGCTCCCGAGCCGCAGGGCTTGTCCCACCAGCTTTACTACAGTGTCGACAAAGGAACGCATTGGACGCCTCTGAGCACCCCGATATTCAGTAAATCCATGGAAATCCCTACCGATTTTCTGCCGGCCGGCACTGATATCGCTTTCAAACTGCTCACCTCGGACGGCTTCCACGCCTCTGAAAAAATCCTGGACAACCTCAGCCTGGCCAATCGGCCGCCGACGGTGACCATCGTTCAGCCAATTACAGGAAGCCGGGCCGCGACGGGCGTATTATGGACACTCACGGCTCAGGCCTCTGATCTGGAGGACGGCACGCTTTCGCAGGGACTCTGGACCTCTTCGCGGGATGGCGATCTGGGAACAGCTGCCGATCTTGACGGCGTGGAACTTAACGAAGGCGCACACACCCTGACATTTACCGTCACGGATTCCCAGGGGGTAACCACAAGCGCGGCCGTTGCCGTTACGGTCGGGACAATGGCGGACGTGGACTTGCGTCTCGATCCGGAGGCCCTGGAGATCACCGGTCACGGCCTCGACCCGGCCGCGGGATCCGCCGGTCGCCTCCAGATTGGCACCCTCAACACCATAAGCATAACAGCCTGGAACCAGGGAATTGCTAATCAAGCCACTCTGGAGGTTTTTCTGACGCCCCCGGCCGGCCAGGAGACAGCCATGGCAAGCGACTCTTTTGCCTGGAAGCCCTTTGAACAACACCGCCTGACCTTTACGTATCAGGCCGCTTCCCGGGGCGTATACGCCATACGGGCCAAAATTACCTGTGATAATATGACTGACCCGGATACTGCCAACAACGAATATATCTGGACTTTTGCCAATCAAACGCCGATGGCTTTCGGCGATATATTGCCGGTTACCGAGGGGCAGACGGTCAGGTTCGATCTCAGCGGGTATGATCCTGACGGCGATTCGCTCGACTTTGATCTCCAGAATGCCCCCAGGTTTGGGAACGTGCAATTTTTGCCCGATGATAATGCCACCGGCGTATCGGCTCATTATGAATATACCGGCACCACCTACGGAGGCACAGACAGCTTTACCTTTACGGCAAGCGACGGCCTGGCGGTTTCCGATCCAGCGACCGTCTACATCATGGTGACGCCGGCGACTGCGGTCCCCGAGGCGCCGACAGAGGTTAGCGCCGATGACGGCGCTCTGGCT
>CAYWUR010000050.1:0-9369 GCA_964460745.1 uncultured Desulfobulbia bacterium
GGGGCACGCGCCCCGTGCGCGCCTCCGACGTGGTCTTCAGCTTCCTGCGCCAGTCGGATCCCGCCGGCGGCGGCCAGACCTGGGTGCTCGAAGGGCTCATCGAGGGGGTCGACGCCTTCCGCGGCGCGGCCGGTAGTTTATCTTTTCCGGGGCGATCTCCACCTTTTTCAGCCAGTTGAAGGCGTCGGTATCTTTTAATTTTCCGAATATCAGGTGATGTGCGCTGATTTCAACCTCTATATTCTGAAAATTCAAGTCATATAAATAAGTATAAAGTTTTTTCCCCATATGGGGATCAAAATTTGCCTCTTTCTGTAAGGTTTCCATAAGCGAGACAAGGGTCCTTTCCAGCCTTGCCGATAGACCGTAGTGATTTAGGCAATTATTGTCCAGATCGACCAGGCAGAGGATGCCGCCCGGTTTCAAGATATCCGCCAGGTTTTTTACGATATCGAAGCTGTCGGCAAGATAATACTCCAGCAGAAACCTGACCCAGACGAAATCATAGGTTTCCGGTTCATCCAACGGCTTTGTTATGTCTTTGCGTATGAATTCAATACCGGATTCCTTATAATGAAGATCGGCATATGCGCATCTTTTTTCTGAAAAATCAAAGCCGACGGCCGTACCACCGGGCTGCACCAGTTTATGCAGAATAGCGGTGGTTTTTCCGGCGCCGCAGCCGATATCCGCCACCCGCATGCCGGGCTTGATGCCGGCCCATAGTGCCTGTTTCTCAACGACATCTCTGTCTGTTTTTAATTCCAGCCGTAAGGCCTCTTCTTCGTTTTCCATCAGGTATTTGTCGGCGTACATTTTTTGTATCAATCCTATAGCATAAGGGCGTCACAGGCGCGAAAGAGATCCGGCCGCGAAAATATTTTGGTATCAGTCCGGTAATCCTGTGTCGAAGGAAGGGCGTTTGGGTTTACATAAAAGGAATACTGCCGAGCAGGCAATTTATCTCTCCATAATAAACTCGATATGTATACCACAATCAGAGGTAATCGGTCATCCAAAAAATGTTAATTAAAGGCACAGGCGCAGCACGGCCTTTATCTTTTCGTCGGTGTAGTCGCGCATTCGCCAGATTTTTGCCAGGGCCGCCGCATTTTCGGCGATTGCGGGAATATCGGCGACCGGCACTTTAACGTCGGCGAGACTGGTCGGACTGTTGATTTTTGCGAACCAGGCCTTTAACAGTTTGATTCCTGTTGCGGCTTTTTCGACCGTGTTTCCGTCGGTAATTCCAAAAACTCTTTCAGTAAATTGCATAAATCTGGCCGGCCGGTCGGCCGCGGCATGGGTCATCCAGCCCGGGATAATTACGGACAATCCCGCGCCATGGGGGATATCGTATAGAGCGCTGAGGGAATGTTCGATAAGATGCATGGGAAAACCGACCTTGCCGAGACCGGCGCCGGTTATGCCGTTTAATGCCAGGGTGGCGGCCCACATCAAATCGGCCCGGCCCTGGTAATCATCCGGTTTTTCAATAATTCGTTCGCAGCTCCGCATGATGTTGACGACCAGCCCCTCCATTAAGCGGTCCTGCACCGGCGTCCGGGGATCTTTGGTGGTAAAATAATATTCGAGGACATGGGCGATGGCGTCAACAGCACCGTAGGCCGTGTAGTCGGGTGGGACCGTGAAGGTGGCGGTCGGGTCGAGAATGGAAACAATGGGGTAAAGATATTTATTGGCAAAGCCGAATTTCTGGCGGGTTTCCTCGTTGGTAACCACCATGGCGCTGTTCATTTCGGAACCGGAGGCGGCGAGTGTCAGCACGCAGGTGAGGGGCAGAGGGGATATAACGCTTTTTTTCCCTGTAAAAAATTTCCAGACGTCATGTTTTACAACGGCGCCGGCGCATATGGCCTTGGCGCTGTCCATTACACTGCCGCCGCCGCCGGCTACCACCGTCTCTATTCGGTTTTTTTGGGCCAGGGCAATACCGGCGCGGACATGGTCAAGAACGGGGTTTGACTTGACGCCGCCATATTCCGTCACCGTAAGGCCGGCTTTATGCAGAGAATTCATGATTTGATCATAAATGCCGTTTTTGCGAATACTTGCCCTGCCGTATACGAACAGGACCCTTTTGCCGAAGGCGGCGGTTTCTCCGCCGATTAATGGAATGGTGTCACGGCCGAAGATAATTTTGGTCGGGTTGTTAAAAATAAAGTTCTGCATTGTCTCTATTACCTTTGCCTTGCTGTTTGTACTTTTTCCAGGGCGGCCGCCAGTTTAACGAACTCCTCCAGGGATAATTTTTCGCCGCGGATATCAGGCGAAATACCCGAAAGTCCAAGAGTCTGCTCAATATTTTTTTTATCCCCGTTTAACAGCTTCGCCGCGACAAGTGCATTCAGTAATGTCTTTCGTCGTTGTTGAAAGGCGGCCTTGACCAGACCGTGCAATATCTTACGGTCATAGGCGGGAAGGGCTTTTATCCTTTCGGATGGCGGATAAAAGACAACACGGATTACCAGTGAATCCACCTTGGGCCTGGGATGAAAATTGCCGGGGCCTATATCCAGCAGAGGGGTTACCTCGGCACAAGCCCCCAGCAGAACCGAGAGGATGCCGTAATCCTTGCCGCCCGGTGCGGCTGTGAGTCGTTGGCCGACTTCTTTTTGCAACATGAAAACGGCCCAGTCAATAACAGCCTGATTTTCTATGAGCTTGAATAATAAGGGGTTGGAAATGGAATAAGGGAGATTGGCGATGATTTTCAAGCGGCCCCCGCAAAGGTCCGCCAGTTGGTGAAAATCGGCCTTCATAATGTCCTGATGGATCAGTGCCGTATTCGTCGGCAACCGGCCTTCTTCTTTGAGCCAGCGGACGATGCCGGCATCAATCTCCAGGCTGATCACCTTGTCGGCCTGTGCCGCCAAAGGCCGGGTAAGGGCGCCAAGGCCGCTGCCGATTTCCAGCACAATGTCGGTTGGCTTGATTCCGGCAAGCTTGACAATCCGTTCGGCTGTGTGCGGGTGGACAAGGAAATTCTGGCCGAATCGTTTTTTTGGCGCCAGCCGTCGCTTGTGGAGGATATGTTTGACGGCCTTGTTTAGCGGCGGTTTAGTGTGAGACACTGTTCACCTTCTGGAACGTAAAAGTTACCCTTATAACAGGTTATTTTAATATATGTTTTTCACGGCGTTTTTTCTGGATAGCGGCAAAGAATCTGTATGAAAGCAGATAGCCCACGGCAGCTATCGGCAGAGCCAGCAGGCAGCCGCCCAGGACTAAAGTGGCCAGGGCTGCCATGCCGAGTTTGCCCAGGGCCGCCAGGGACACGCTTAAACCGACATCCGTGGTGATGGTTTTTAACAGCGCCTCTATTTGTTCCCAACGAAGATTTGCCGGATATAGCCAGTTGCCGATTTTCCAGGAAAAATAGTATTGGAAAAAAAAGGTGAGGGGATTGCTGATCGCCATACTGGCCAGCAGTGCCGCGATTTTGCTGCCACGCAGAAGAATAGCCATGGCTAGAGCAGCGATCGTATGAAAAGGGATGGTCGGCGTTGTCCCGATAAACAAGCCGACAGCCACACCCATGGCAAGAAAATGGGGATCGCCTTTGAGCCGGATAAACTTAAGGGAAAAATATTTGATTGTGCGGCGAACTTCGAATTTCATCATATCCCACCCCCGTTATAATCGGGGGAATGCCTGTCGTGAATATACATCCATATCATGGCCGCAGGGTGCTACGGCTTTAAGCCGGTGGTAACCGGCCAGGGCGATCATGGCAGCATTGTCGGTGCAAAATTGCGGCGGCGGCATAAAGACCGTTAATTTTTCCTGTCGTCCCCTGCTTGTTATTAATTCTCTCAGCCGCTGGTTTGCGGCCACACCGCCGGCTATGACCACTGTCTTGATATTGAATGCGTGGGCGGCGCGAATAACTTTTTCCGCCAGAACCTCGACAACCGCCTCCTGGAATGAAGCACAGATATCAGGCAGGTTAAGTTCCTCCTGCGCCTGTATACGCTGGTTTACATAATTTGCCACCGCGGTTTTTACACCGCTGAAGCTGAAATCGATACTTTCCGGTTCCAGCCATGCCCGCGGGAAAGAAACGGCTTTCCCGTCCCCGGTGTCGGCCAGTTTGCCGATGATGGGGCCACCAGGATATCTCAGGCCGAGCAGTTTTGCTACCTTGTCAAAGGCCTCACCAGCGGCATCGTCGCGTGTTTGTCCCAGAAGCCGGTAATCCAGTGGGCTATCGACAAGAAATATACTGGAGTGTCCCCCGGAAGCTACTAACGCCACATACGGAAAAGCCGGTTTTTTGTCGGCCAGAAAGACGGAGAGCAGATGGCCGGTCATATGATCCACTCCTACATACGGGATATTTTTAACAAGGGAAAGCGCCTTGGCAAAAGAAAATCCCACGAGCAGGGAACCTATCAGGCCTGGTCCCTGGGTGACGGCCAGGCCGTCCACCTGATCCAGGGTGGTATCGGCCTTGTTAAGGGCCTCCGCCACAACCGGGTAGATATCTTCCATGTGTTGCCGCGAGGCCAGTTCCGGTACTACTCCGCCATATTTGCTGTGAATGTCTATCTGTGAGCTGACGACATCGGATAATAATTCGTCGCCGTCTGCCAGCACAGCCGCCGCGGTTTCATCGCATGAACTTTCTATTCCCAAAATAAGCATGGTGTTGATTGACCGCTGTTGATTGTTTATAGTGTTATACAGTTTTACTGTAATTCTGAATTGAACCCTGAACGTATTCTCATGTATTAAAAGCAGAATGCCTTAAAAAAGTCCATTAAGAAAATGTTTGAGCCACAATCTTATCACGACATTGCCCCCGGTCCGGAGCGGCTGGTCGACCTTTTCGGGAGGACGGTTTCTTATTTGCGTCTTTCTCTTACCGATCAGTGCAATCTCCGTTGTCTTTATTGCACGCCGCGTGGGCAGGAGGTCAAGCTCGACAGTGTGGAGCTGTTGAGCTTTGAGGAACTTATACGGGTGGTCTCCGTCGCGGTGAACATGGGGGTCAAGAAACTGCGTCTTACCGGCGGTGAACCTCTGGTAAGGCGCGGTATAATGAGCTGTATAAAGGGCCTTGCCGGCATCCCGTCTCTGGATGACATCCGTTTGACCACCAACGGAATTTTACTGGGCGATTTTGCCGAAGAATTATATGAGGCAGGGATCAGAAAGCTGAACATCAGTATGGACACCCTGCAACCCAGGCGTTATCAGATGATTACCGGTCATAATTTGTTTGACAGGTTGTGGGCCGCCATTCAAAAAGTCGAGAAAATGGGCTTTGCGCCCATCAAGCTTAATGTTGTCGTACTCAGGGGCATGAATGACGATGAACTGCTGGACTTCGGCCGGTTATCTTTGCGACGACCTTTTCATATCCGTTTCATCGAATTTATGCCCATCGGCAAATCCACTATATGGGAAAAGGAAAAATATTTCAGCACGGCGGAGATTAAAGCCAGGCTGGCCCCGCTTGGTCCGCTAAAGGATGTCGATACCGGCAGGGGCGGCATACCGGTCGGACCGGCGGAAGTATACAGACTGCCCGGCGCTGTAGGCACTCTGGGCTTTATCAGTCCCATCAGTCATCAGTTTTGTGATCATTGCAACAGACTCCGCCTTACCTCGGAGGGTAAATTACGGTCCTGTCTTTTCAGTGACGAGGAAATTGATCTTAAGGGAGTTCTAAGGTCCGGGGCCTCTGACAATGACATAAAAAAACTTTTTGCGGAGGCTATCTTAAACAAGCCCAAAGGTCATACCCTCCAGCGTATTAACGACGGTGATCAGGTAAACTGCCACGGCTGGATGTCAAGAATCGGCGGTTAGCGGATAGGAGCCGAGCCATTCGAAATAAGAGCAGACTTTCTGTAGTTTATTACAGGCGTCGCTGATTATCTCGTCTTCAGTGTGACCCAATATATCTATAAAAAACAAGTACTTCCATGCCTTGTTCTTGACCGGCCGGGACTCTATTTTGGCCAGATTTATTCCTTTTGCCGCCAGGATCGTCAAGGCCTCGTTCAACGCGCCTGGGCGGTCTAAAAGTCCCAACAATAAAGATGTCTTGTCTCTGCCGCTTTTGGATGGCGATTTGTTGCCGATGACCAGAAAACGGGTGGTGTTGCCGCTATAATCTTCTATTCCCTTGACGACCAACTGTAAACGGTAGGTCTTGATGGCCAGCGAACTGGCAATAGCTGCAAGAGTCGGGTCGCCGGCCGCCATTTGCGCCGCGGCGCCGGTGCTGAACACCGCCTGGCAGGGAATATCGGGCAAATTCTTTTTGAGCCATTGCCGGCATTGTGCTAAGGGTTGAGAATGTGAGACTACGGTTTTTATGTCCCCCAACTCGCCTGATTGGTTAACCAGGTTGTGACTGATTTCATGGTTGACCTCACCGCAGATCTTGACCCGGTATTTCATGAAGGCGTCGAGAGTGGAAAAAACGGCTCCTTCAATGGAGTTTTCGACTGGGACGATGCCGTATCCGGTTCGGCCTTTTTCTACCTCGTTGAAGATATCTTCGATATTTTCCATCGGCCGGTAGATGGCTGTGTGACCGAAATATTTTACGCCGGCCAGATGGGTGAAGGTCGCTTCCGGTCCCAGATAGGCGACATCAATTTTTTTCTGGGATAGACGGCAGGCGGTGATAATCTCGTGAAAAATGCAGAGCAGCGCCTGTTCCGGGAATTCTTCCCGGTTGGCCGCTATTAACCGTTCAAAAATCTGTCTTTCCCGCAAAGGATCCCATTTTGCCTTGTTCTCGCGTGATTTCAGCCGGCCTATTTCCTTGGCGCATCTAAGCCTTTCTTTCAGTAAGGCCAGCAATTGGCCGTCAATGGCGTCGATGCGCTGCCGGACGCCTGTCAGTGAATTGTCGTTTTCGGTCGTCATCCTGTAAGCCGGTGTTCTCTGTATGTTTTGTGTTATTTGTGTTAATGGATTTTATAAACCAGATAAATCTAAAGCATCTTTTTTCATAAGAAAAGAAAAAAGGCGGCTTGCCTGCAAAAAGGTTGTTTTACTGACGCGGATCTTATGATACAATTCCGAGCGTGTGCGGCGCTTAGGTCCCTGTGCCCCGTGATCCGTCCTGCGCCCGCCGGTCGGCGGCCGGGGAAATATTGGCTTATTCGATTTTATTGTTCGTAATTTTGTATGTGGGGGGAAAATGGCTGATTTTAAAGTAAATAAGACGTATGAGGAAATAAACGCCAAGATCAAGGCCGGCGAAGCGGTGGTGGTAACTGCTGAAGAGATGACGGTGATTGTCCGGGAGAACGGGGCCGAGGAGGCCGCCCGTAAGGTCGATGTGGTTACCACCGGCACCTTTTCGCCGATGTGTTCCTCTGGAGTTTTTATTAATTTCGGTCATGCCAAGCCGACTATCAAGGCCTCAACCGTGCAACTTAACAAGGTGCCCGCCTATGCCGGCCTGGCCGCTGTTGATGTCTATCTCGGTGTTACGGAGCCGACGGTCGATGATCCTTTAAATAAGGTTTATCCCGGTGAGTTCCGATACGGCGGTGGACATGTGATTGAGGATCTCGTGGCCGGCAAAAAGGTATTCCTTGAGGCCGCGGCTTACGGCACGGATTGTTATCCCAACCGGAAACTGGAAAAGGAGATCACCCTTGCGGATCTGCCTTATGCCTTACTGGTTAATCCAAGAAACGGCTATCAGAATTATAACTGTGCCATTAATCTATCCAAACGAACCATTTATACCTATATGGGGCCTCTGAAGCCGAACGGCAAAAATGCAAACTACTGTAGCGCCGGTGAACTCAGCCCCTTGATGAACGATCCTTATTACTTGACCATTGGGTTGGGTACCAGCATTTTTCTTGGTGGTGCGATTGGCTATGTGACCTGGCACGGTACCCAGCATAATCCCGCCGCTCTTAGATCGGCAAACGGTACGCCCCGCCGACCGGCCGGTACGATTATGACGCAGGGCGATCTTAAAAAGATGTCGCCACGCTGGCTTAAGGGTATCAGTATGCGCGGGTATGGCTGTACCATGGCCGTCGGCCTGGGAGTGCCTATTCCCATTCTTAATGAAGGAATGGCTGCTTATACCGGTGTCTCCGACGCTGAAATTTTTACGCAGATTGTTGATTATAGTTCTGATTATCCGGATGGGATCGCTAATAACCATGGCGAGGTCAGCTACGCCCAGCTTAAAAGCGGCGTTATTGAAGTGGACGGCCGGCAGGTGCCGACCGCGCCGCTTTCCAGTGTGGTAAAAGCACGAGAAATTGCCGAAATCTTGAAGGAATGGATCCTTGCCCGGGAATTTTTTCTGACCAGACCTATACAACCGTTGCCCGGCGCGGCGCCTGAAAAGTAAGAATGCATTTGAATGAAAAGGTTGAAAAACTTAAGGAACTGATAAGAAGTGAAGGCCGTGTGGCGATCGCCTTTTCCGGTGGTGTTGACAGTTCTTTTCTGGCCAGGGTCGCGGCGGATGTTTTGCCTGGAGATGATCTGCTGGCCGTTATGATCATCTCCGTCCTGCTGACGCCTGAAGAACTGGCTAATGCAAGGTCAGTTGCCGAACAGATCGGCTGCCGACTGCTGACTTATGAAGTTGACCCCCTTTCCTGGCCTGATTTTATCGACAATCCCCTGGATCGTTGCTATTACTGCAAAAAAAAGATTTATTCGTTATTAGGAAGTATCATCCGCAGTCATGGTATTCCGACTATTATGGATGGCACCAATCTGGACGATCTCGGTGATAACCGCCCGGGATTGCAGGCTGTTCGTGAATTGGGCGTCAAAACCCCCTTGGTTGATGTCGGTTTTGACAAAGCTGAAATACGGCAGTTGAGCCGGCGGCTACAGCTTGTCAACTGGGATCGGCCGTCCTCTTCATGTCTCGCGACCCGTATCCCAAGTGGTACCACCATCACAAGCGGTTTGCTGGCTCTGGTCGGCAATTGCGAAAGATATCTCCACAGCCGCGGTTTTTATGGCTGCCGTGCGCGGCTTGCCGATAAAGCCGTTCATCTGGAACTGGCCGAAGGTGATATCGAGCGATTTTCCGACAGTGTAAATCGGGCCTCGGTCGGCAGGTTTTTTCGAGAGCTTGGCATTAATAGGGTGTACGTCGATATAAAAGGTCGATAAGATGTCAGTGGTCACGGGGTACGAATCCGCTCACGACCATGTAGTCCGATCTCCCTGCCTGTACCCCCTTGATCCGAATACGATATGAGATGGGGTACATTTATAAACCGGGCCGAATTGCATTTGATGAACTGCCTGAAACAAAAGGAAAATAGATGGTGAGATTGATGTGAGATAAAATGACAATAACGGACGATGTAGACAGCAAGAGGGCTTGTC
>CAYWUR010000051.1:0-9350 GCA_964460745.1 uncultured Desulfobulbia bacterium
AAAAAGAGCGGCCAGAGAAAGCCACCAGGGCAGATGGCCGTATTTCCCGAGAACAATGACTACCCAGTACAAAAGGCCGGTATAGTGGACGGCGCCGGTAAGCAATCCGAGGCGGACCGCCTGCCGGGGCGGAACACCCTTAACGGCGCAAAAAAGAGGCACCAAGGCCACGCCGACCAAGGGCCAGAAGCCCGCCGCGCCGGGGGAGGCGAGAAGAAGTAACGCACCCGAAACAACGGCCAGACCGAAGGGATTGTTATAGTAACGGCTCACTTATTTTTATAAATTTTGACTGTTTTAATCCGACGTTTAGAGGCCGAAACAACCTGAAAGGTCAAACCCGCCAACTCGATACTTTCTCCAGGCGCCGGCACGAAACCCAACTGTTGAATGATCAGGCCGCCTACCGACTCATACGGCCCTTCCGGAAAAACAACATGAAAGAAAGACTCAACCTCTTCGATATCGACCTTGGCGTAGATCAACAGTGTTCCGCTATCAAGAACCTTCCATCTTTTTTCGGTTTTGTCATATTCATCGTCAATTTCACCGACAATTTCTTCCAACACGTCCTCCAGGGTAATCAGGCCGCGGACGCTGCCGAATTCGTCGGAGACAATGGCCATGTGTACCTTTTTTGCCTTGAAATCCCGAAGCAGATCAACGATGCGCTTATTTTCCAGGACAAAATACACCGACGAGACAAGCTTTTCCAGCGTCGGCGTATTGCCGGAGGATTTAACGCAATATTGCAACAGATCCTTGGCCCGCAGGATCCCGATAATATGATCCGGCGTTTCCGAATAAATCGGAATACGGGTAAAACCTTTGTCGGTAATAAGCTTAATGAGTTCCGGTATGGATGCGGAGACCGCGGCGCAAACCATTTCAGAACGGGGCGTCATAACTTCATGGGCCAAGGTGTCGCGGAATTCGAAAATACTGTTGATCATCCGGCCTTCCTGGCTGGTGATTAAACCGTGCTCTTCACCCTCCTCCAGAAGTTCCTGAATCTCCTGCTCAAGATCTTCCGTCGTGTCCGGAGCTCTGTTGATACCTAAATATTCCAGGAGGCGTTTAAAAATCGAAGGGTGGTACGGGTCGGAGGGAGGATTGTTATCCATACAGGAATTATTATCTCACTAAGTTTGATGGACTCGTATTTGTAATGCCGTTTCAGAGGCGACGGGCCAGCCTAAAGCCGGAACTGTATATTCGTAACATTATAAAAATACAGCGGAAAAACATGTTAGTCAATTAATAATTGACGCCATACCATAAAACCGGTATAAAAGCGGCCTTTAACTTCCACGGCAATATGGAAGATTTCTGAAAGTGTCCGACCGGCTGCCTTATAAGTTCATAAACAACATTTATCTTTGAATATTTTCAGCCGGCTGATTATAGTCATCATGATGAAATATTACGATATGCATGCCGGGAAACAACTTTTGCGACTAGACCGCGCCACAATTATCGATGATAAGGAGGCGTGGCAAAGATCTCCGGCCGGCGTCCTGGTTTGTATAGTTTGTCTTGTTCAGGGAGGACTTGTTTGAAAGGAAAGGTGTTAATTGCCAATCGCGGCGAGATAGCTTTACGGATCATGGCGGCCTGCCGGGAACTCGGGCTTGACTATACGGTGGTCTACACTGATGCGGATGCGGATTCGCAGCACGTTCAACTCAGCCTGGCCGGCGAGAACACCAAGAACAAGGCCTGGCGCATAGCGAGCTATACGGATCCCAACGATATTCTAGCGGTGGCGGATTATACCAACTGTACGGCCATTCATCCCGGTTATGGTTTCTTTTCGGAAGATTATCGTTTTGCCAGACGTGTCACCATACGAGACCGGCCCTTGGCCTTTATCGGCCCCGGTTGGGAGGTAATCAAGAATCTCGGCGACAAGATCAACACCAAACGGGTGGCCAATCGGCTCGGTATCCCCACTATTCCAGGTACCGACTCGCCCATTTACAACGAACTGGAAGCGGAGACGATAGCCGAACAGCTCTTGGCCGACCAGAAAGGGCAGGGCATTAAAAATCCGTCCATCCTTGTTAAGGCCGCTGCCGGCGGGGGCGGCATGGGTATAGAAGAGGTCAGCCAGATCGAACGCTTCAGGCGGGTTTACCGGCAGGTCCAGAATTATTCCAAGCGACAGTTTGGTGACGGTGGGGTCTTGATCGAACAGTGCCTCCAGGATTATAACCACCTGGAAGTTCAGTTGGTTTGCAGCAGGCATGGCGAAAGGCTGCACTTCGGCACCAGAAACTGCACCATTCAAAGCAGCGGCCGCCAGAAACGGATTGAGGCGGCCCCCGGCTTTGACGACAGTTGTTTTACTTACGATTTTAATGTCGACGAACTCCTTGAACAAATCGTCCAGTATTCCCTGAAACTGGCCTCACATGTTCGCTATGACAATGTCGGCACCTGGGAGTGGATTGTTTCCCGCGACGGCCACCCCTATCTGCTGGAAGTAAACACCCGTATTCAGGTTGAGAATGACGTCTCGGCCCGGATCAGTTATATCGACAATAACCAGCCGAACCTGATCAAGGAACAGATCCGTTTGGCCCTGGGTGAACGTATCGGCTATCCCCAGAGCGCTATAACTTTTAAAGGGACAAGCATTGAATTGCGGATAGTCGCGGAAGATACCCAGCGAGGTTTCGCGCCGTGGATCGGCACCATTTCCCGTTTTGCCTTCCCGGAGTATGCGTGGGCGGCCGTTTATACCCATGTCCCTTTTGAACGACCCTATATGATACCAAGCGACTACGACCCAAACCTTGCCCTGGTCATTGTGTGGGGTGACAATATGGAGGAAACAAAGGAAAAGGCCCGCCTCTTTCTTGACAACGTGGTCATTGAAGGGGAAAATTCCAACGGTTCACCGATTGTCACCAATATCTCCTATCTTTATAATAACCTGGATCGGTTGCTCATGTTTTAATTGACAACCCCTGGTCGATTAATAAACGAGTTTCATGACACAAGCAGGTATATATGGACGAGTTGCGTAAACGTCTTCAAAAATCGGAAGAACGCATCAACTATCTCAACCAGATCAAGAACGGCCTGGACTGGGCTAATTTGTCAGGTTTTCAAGAGAAGTACGAACTTCTCAAGAATGCCTTCTATGATTATCCTCAAGAAAAACTCACGGATGAAATTCGCCGGCTTGAAGACGGCCTGACCTTTCTTGAGGAAAGATGTGAAGAAAATCTTACACCCATGGAACGAGTCCGTATCGTCCGCAACCCCTTCCGTTTCAGCCTTATGGATATACTGGAAAACGTCTATGAGGACTATACGGAGTTAGGCGGCGAAGAAGACGCCAATATTGATCCTTCCATGGTGACGGCCAAGGCCAATATCGTCCGGCGCATAAAAGACAAGACCTTTATCCAGCCGGTCATGGTAATCGGCCAGGAAAAAGGACACGGTGAAGAATACAGGAACGGTGGTTCCTGCAAGCCCTGGGGCAATGAAAAGGCCCTGCGGTATATGCAGGTGGCGGAAACTGAAGGAATCCCCATTCATTTCTACATATTTACGCCCGGTTCCTTTCCCGTGGAGGAGTATCCGGGGGCGGCCCAGCAGATCGCGCGGAATCTTTACATGCTGGCCAAACTGCGGGTGCCGATGATTTCAGTGATTTCCGAAGGCGGCTCGGGCGGTGCCGAGGCAATCGGCCTTGCCGATTTCCGACTGATGTTCTCGCATGGTTATTATTCAGTAATTTCACCGGAAGGCGCGGCGGCCATCGAAGGAAAAATCAAGGAAGGGGAAAAGGTCCCCAAGGATCTGGTTGAAAGATGCGCGGAACGATTGCGGATCACCGCCCAAGATAACCTCAACTTCGGCACTGTCGACCGCATTATTCAAGAACAGCCCTTGGGGGCAAAACGGGATAATTTTGCTTTTTTCCGCCGGCTTAAGTCGGAGATTATACGGGCCACGGACGAAGTAGTTCTGAAAACCAAAAGTATCAGGGCCTTTCGCGCCTATGAAGTAAAATTGCGAAAAGCCGGTGAAAACTCCACCGAGGTGGAACCGCAAATCGACATCTCCTGGGAGCTTAACGAGGATGAAATCAAGCGACTTCTTGTCCTCCGTTCCAAAAAATACCGGAATATGGCAAAAGCCGCGATTGGTGGCCTTCAATCTTCTTCCCCCTTTTACGACCGCATAAGCCACCTGCTGGCAAAAATCTATTACAGCTTCCGCTACGATATTCTCAGAACGCAGCAAAAGCAGGTAAAAAAGGTTTTTAAGGAAGTTTCCGGCGAGGGTACCGTCCTGCTTAAACGGGTATCGGATCCCTTTGCCGCGGCTTATGATTTCATAAGCCGCAAGCCCACGGGAAAGATAACCAGACCCAGACAGGTGGTCGGTCGTTCCGCGGTCAGTATCGACCCCATCGAACTATGGGATACCTATACCAGCCCCTTGTCTAATGAAGACCGAACCGTAAGCTGTCCCAATGCCAAAAAGCACGGCTGTAAAGATCTCTGGGTGCCTGACCTTTACGGCGAATTCTGCGGGGTCTGTGAAAATTGCGGCCACCATTTTCCCCTTGAATATGAATGGTATCTTAAAAATCTGTTTGACCCTGATTCCATCCGCTTCTTCAATTCTGAAATTCAATCTCTGAATCCCCTGAATTACGAAGGGTTTGACGACCGGCTGGAGGTGGCCCGGGCAAAAACCGGCCGCCGCAGCGCCAATATAACTTTTTACGGACGGGTAATGGGGGTGGACCTGGTCGTGTCCATGCTGTACAGCAATTTCCGCAATGGGACCGTGGGAGCGGCCGAGGGAGAAAAATTCGTCCTGGCCTGCGAGACGGCCCGGCTTAAAAGACGGCCGCTGCTGGCTTATGTCCATACAACCGGCGGCATCCGCATTCAGGAAGGAACACTGGGGGTAATCCAGATGCCCAAATGCACCATAGCCGTCAGGGAATATATTGACTCGGGCGGTCTATATATCGTGGTTTACGACAACAACTCCTATGCCGGTCCCGTCGCCAGTTTCCTGGGGTGTTCGCCTTATCAGTTCGCCATTCGCTCAAGCCGCATCGGCTTTGCCGGCCCGCGGGTCATCCGGGAAACCACCGGCGAAGATGTGCCGCCCGATTATCATTGCGCCAGGAACGCGCTGACGCGCGGCTATGTGCAGGGCATCTGGGACCGTCGTGAATTTCGCAAAAATTTGCACAAGGCCCTGCTCACCATGGGTGGACACAACCTTTATTATCGGTAAATCATGCACAGTGAAATTGATTTTGATAAAATTTTAAGTCACTACCGTTCCGACCCCTACGATTATGTGGATATGTACACGAGCCACACCGGCAGGATCAGATTTAAGGTGGAGGAGGGCTCGGAGGTGCGGGGGCCAAGCGGCCAATGGCGCCATATGCCCGGTACGCCGTTATATATTATAACCCGCGAAAAGAATCCCAAAATGATCCATTCCAGTACAAAGGGCGTGGTTTCATCAATCAAAACGGAACGGGAAGGGCATTTCGTCGAGGCGGGAGAGAAACTCCTTACCATCCGTCATCCCTTGAAAAAAGGGGAAATCATCGAGAGTATTCTCCAACGAGTGCTTTATCTTTTCAGAGCGCCGGAAAGGGCCAAGTATTTTTTTTCTCTGGATATTCAGTCCCGCATAGAGAAACTAGGACAGCGTACTGTTTTTATCAATCCCGGCGATGAAATCCTCACTATGTCCTTAATGAAAAGAGACACCCCTGTCTATTATACCGGCGAACCCGGCATTATCCACTCCGTTTATTTCCAGCCGGGGATCACCGCCGAACGAGATGAACCGATCATCGGCATCTGCGCCCAGGAAAAATTGCCGTTCATTCAAAAAATTATAAATCGGGTCAAAGCGGAATGGGAATAATTATTACTGAATCCGTGAACGTCTGTCCATAAATGTCCGACCATCTTTCTTATCTGCTACAGCGCATCATCGCTGAGGAGGAGACGCCCTGCCGCCGACAGGCGCAGCCGCCGGCGACCGTGGAAGCCGTCTTACGGTACGGCGCCGTGGTCGGCAGCGTCATCGAAAGGCATGGCCGCCTGTCCCGCTGCATGGAACAAAGCCGCGCCTTGATCCACGCCGCGGAAGAAAAGGGCATATCTTTCGCAAGCGGCACGGTCATCATGGCGGAAGAACTGACCGGCGGCAGCGGCCGCTTCCAACGGACCTGGCATGCCCCCGGGGGCGGACTATGGCTGACCCTGATTCTTGTCAACACCATCCTGCCCGAAAGCAGTCGTCTCTATCCATTGGCCGCCGGTGTCGCCTGCTGCGAAGCCATACGGCAATATAACCTGCCGGCCCGGATCAAATGGGTCAACGATATTAATATCGACGATCGTAAAATTGCCGGCATCCTCTGCGAAACACTGCGAGGCCCTTGTTACGGCGAAGAATATATTTTGATCGGCATCGGTATCAATGTAAATAACGAGGCCTTCCCCCCCGAACTTGCCAAGACAAGCGGCGCCATGAAAAGCTTTCTCGGCGCGGCTGTCGATCTCGATCTGTTTGCCGCGCGCCTGCTTGGCAAGCTGACCTGGAACATAGGGCTGCTCCATTATGAAGAAGAACTCCAGCTTGCCGCCACGGGTCTTGCCGGCAGCTTCTCCCCGAAAGCGGGATTTAGCAATGCCGATAACAAGATACTGCTTAACAATTTCCGCCGGTTGAGTGACTCCATCGGCCGCCGGGTTCTTTTCGGCTACGATGTCCGTAATAAGCCCTTATATGAGGCGGAAACCCTGGGGGTGAACGACGGCGGCAGCCTGATTCTCAAGCTGGATGACGGCATAGAGATGGAGGAGCAGGCCGGCGAAATTCTTTATCTGACTTGACAGAAGCCTGTCTTTTCACATCCCTTCATAAATCAGGTCAATCGGTACTCTTGGCCGGGTCGTCCCTGGCGACACCCTCAAGCCATTCTTTAAGCAGGGTTAAACGGGTTCGATGTTGGGGTAGTTTGTCAAGAGCCAGAACGTCAATCACTTGCCGCGCTTCAGGTCGCTGAACATATATTGCCCCTTGCCAATAGCCGCGGCTAACTTGGTTTGAACGCCGACCCGACTGTCCATCAGTTCAACGATCTTCCTGGCCGTTTCGTCCTTGGGCGGGATTCTGGGTGGTCTGGGCATTAATTCGCCCTATTGCCTGAAATGACTTGCAGGCCATAAATTATTTCCTCAATGCCTATCTTGCCGTCATGGTTAATATCAATCGTCGCGGCTGCGCAACCGACGGAATCAGTAGCCATGCCGACGGTTGTATTCGGACATTGATCCAGTATATCGACAACCCCATCGTTGTCCGTATCATTGGTCGCCGGGTCAAGGACAAAGTGAGCGACGAGTTGGCCATTGTATGCCTGTGTCATTATATTAATCGGGTTTATTACCATTGACTCATCCCACCAATATGAAAAGACGTAGCCAGGGGATGGGCTGGCGGTGCAAGTAACTGTCTCGCCGGGCGCGTAAAGATCCTTGGCGGGATTTAAGGTTATGGTTCCGCCGCCAGGCGGATATACCGTTTTTTCTAAGGTATATTGAGGGCTTGGGTCGGTATATATATGTAAAATATCCCCGCCCACGGTACGGGTCTCAATCTTGGAAATCTTGCAGACCCAATATGTGAGCGAGTAATAAGTCTTTTTTTCAATGGTGCATGTTATGTTGCAAGAATAATAACTATCCGCCGATAAATTCGCCGCGACAATTATCGAAGCCAGGGCAGAATCAACATAAAAAGTTAAATCTTTAGAGCTAAAAACTTGACCATAAAACGAATTATTCTTGCTCTTGACTGAAACGCCAAAAATGACATCTCCAAACATATCTTCTCTATAAAGATCCGGATTGAACCAGGCTTCGGTAAATGTCAGCGTCATTCCCAAATAATTTTCCGGCAATAACGACACCTGCTCCATTGTTGGGTCTGCCGCGGCTGATGGCGATTCTGATAACAAAAAAACCAGAAAAACAATCAAAAAACCCAGCAAAAGACTAAGAAAACCCTGGCGTTTTGTTGGATGCACTTGGCAAATTCTCCTTTTTAGATTATATTACGAGTCGTAATCCCTTCATAAATCAGGTCAATCGGTACTTATTCTCATATTAAACGCAAAACACGGACAAAGTCGTAATCCCTTCATAAATCAGGTCAATCGGTACCACCTACTCAAAAAAATCATACCGGCCATAATCCTGTCGTAATCCCTTCATAAATCAGGTCAATCGGTACACCGGCTGAAAGAGTTGTACTGGTGGTTACGGTCAAGTCGTAATCCCTTCATAAATCAGGTCAATCGGTACTAGCCAGCCACGCCACACCGGCGGAGATTACCGGGTCGTAATCCCTTCATAAATCAGGTCAATCGGTACGTCACATATACAGTGCAGCGGGAAGTGGCGTAAGTCGTAATCCCTTCATAAATCAGGTCAATCGGTACGTGGAAAAGGCTTGATGAAGCGACATGGGAACATTGTGTCGTAATCCCTTCATAAATCAGGTCAATCGGTACTTCGACGGCAAAACAATACATGACGCTAGGGCAAGGTCGTAATCCCTTCATAAATCAGGTCAATCGGTACCTGACCCACAACGACAACTCAATCCATTCTTTAAGTCGTAATCCCTTCATAAATCAGGTCAATCGGTACCCGTGAGATGGCGGCTGATACGGTTCTTACAAAAGGTCGTAATCCCTTCATAAATCAGGTCAATCGGTACTTATCACAGCCTCTACTCCGGTAGAGGCCCACGCCACGGTCGTAATCCCTTCATAAATCAGGTCAATCGGTACAAAAAACTTGGAGGGATTAATTATGATCAACACGGTCGTAATCCCTTCATAAATCAGGTCAATCGGTACATAAGGCAATTAAACCAAAACGGGAATAATCCCAAAAGTCGTAATCCCTTCATAAATCAGGTCAATCGGTACCGGCCCGAATACCGTATACATAGGACGGGATCCAAAAAGTCGTAATCCCTTCATAAATCAGGTCAATCGGTACGACAATTCTGGATGCAATATTGATCCAGAAAACGTGGGTCGTAATCCCTTCATAAATCAGGTCAATCGGTACCATGAAAGATTACAAAGTAACGGTAAAAGGCGCAAGCGTCGTAATCCCTTCATAAATCAGGTCAATCGGTACGGGAAAGGTTGTCTTAAAAAGCAAGCGGCCCACTGTTTGTCGTAATCCCTTCATAAATCAGGTCAATCGGTACTTGGTAAAAATATATTTGCAACAGAGGAAGAGTGTAAAGTCGTAATCCCT
>CAYWUR010000052.1:0-9322 GCA_964460745.1 uncultured Desulfobulbia bacterium
ATTGGGGAGGGGGGGGATCTAAATCTCACTGCACCCACCTACTTTACTACCGCCAGCACAACACTTTCCCTCACCTCCGCTATTCCGATATCATGGGTTATAAAAAATTGACTGCCATTGGTGCCCGGACCGGCATTAGCCATCGACAACACGCCCGGCCCGTCATGCTTAAGCGTCGAATCAAATTCATCAGGGAATTTATAGCCTGGCCCGCCCCGGCCGTTCCCGAGGGGACAGCCGCCCTGGATCATAAAATTCGGGATAACCCTGTGGAAGGTCAAACCGTCATAGAAACGAACCCCTTTGCCGCGATTGGAATCCTTGGTGCCTTCCGCCAGTCCGACAAAATTAGCGACGGTAAGCGGCGTTTTTGTGTACTCCAGCCGACAAACTATTTCACCCCTGCCTGTTATAAATTTGGCGTAAAGCCCGTCACCAAGCTGTACTTCGCCGGCCAGACATTGAACGGACGATAAATTCAAAAAAACCGACAGAAACATAACACAAAAAAACAGTACATAATTCATGGCATCTCTCCAAACATAACGATGAAATTGATGATTGCTGCTTCGAATAAAGTTTCAGACGATCTGCTTACACCGGCTGATTAACGCTTGTCAAGTTTAAACACGAATCAGCGGCGCCCCTTGACAAGTACTGCTATCCATTGTAATCAAGAGCCGTTAATGGTCGTGCTGTGCTTTATATAAACAATTACGGGAGGCCGGGATTACCAGGCTTTTTATAAAAAAATAATGAAAAAAACAATACTGACTGTTCTTCTGTTTAGCTGCTTTCTTTTACTTATAATTACCGGACCGGCTCTCTCTTTTAACCAGGAGGATCTGGACACACTGGCAAAAAGCAACAACTGTGTTGATTGTGATCTGGCCGGCGCCTATCTGACAATGGCCACGCTTAGAAAAGCCGATCTGCATGGAGCGGATCTTTCTTCGGCCAGTCTTACCGGCATTGATCTTTCAGGTATTAATCTAGCCGGCGCCAAGCTGGAGGGCGCCAACCTGAAGGGCGCCACCATGATAATGGCCAACCTGAGAAATGCCAAGCTTGCCGGAATTGTCCTGACCGGCGTCGATCTGACAAAATGCGATTTTGAATGGGCCGGCCTTGAGGGGGCTAATCTCAAAAGGGCAATATTAGTAAAAACAAACATGAAAAGAACAAACCTGAAAAAAGCCAACCTGCGTTTCAGTATTCTCCGTGGGGCTAATCTCGCCTTGGCCGACCTTGAAAATGCCGACCTCTATCGGGCCGACCTGCGCAATGCCTATCTCCCGCAAGCCAAGCTCAGGGGTGTCAACCTGGCGGGCGCCAATCTCGAAGGCGCCAACCTGAAAGGGAGCGATCTGGCGGGGAGCGTTCTCAGGGGCGCCAATCTCAAAGGCGTCGATCTTAAAGACGCCGACCTGACAGGCGCCGATCTTGCCGGCGCAATTATGCAGAAGGCTATTATAAGAGGCGCCATCCTCGAGGGTGTCAATCTTAAGGACGCCAAACTCGAAGGCGTCATAAAATAAATAATTAAAGGTAACAAAAGGGCCGGAAGCCAGACACAGGCCGAAAAGCCAAAACCGGCAAAAGCTCCCGAATTAAGCCAGGGGGCGTTAATCGACACACGACACCAAAATGACCGGCAACGAAATCAGAAAAAAATTCCTGCAATATTTTGAGACAAAAGGACATACAATTGTCGATGGCTCTCCCCTGATTCCACGAGACGATCCCACCCTACTTTTTACAAATGCGGGGATGGTGCAGTTCAAACGGATTTTTACAGGGGAGGAGAAAAGAGGATATGGGCGGGCCGCCACCTGCCAGCGTTGTGTAAGGGCCGGCGGCAAGCATAATGATCTCGAAAATGTCGGACACACCGCCCGCCATCATACTTTTTTCGAGATGCTGGGCAATTTCTCCTTTGGCGATTACTTTAAGGAGGACGCCATCCGCTATGCCTGGGAATTTTTAACCGCCGTCCTTTGCCTGCCTAAAGAACACCTTTGGGTTTCGGTATTTGAAGAAGACGACGAGGCCTATGCCCTATGGGAAAAAATAGAAGATCTGCCCAAGGGCCACATTGTCCGGCTGGGCGAAAAGGATAACTTCTGGGCCATGGGCGACACCGGTCCCTGCGGGCCTTGCTCTGAAATCCATTACGACCAGGGGCCTTCCGTGGGTTGCGGCAGACCGGAATGCAAGGTCGGCTGCGAGCTTGATTGCGACCGCTTCCTTGAACTCTGGAACCTGGTCTTCATGCAATTTAACAGGGATGAAGCAGGCAAGATGACACCCCTGCCGAAACCGAGTATTGATACGGGCATGGGCCTGGAACGAATAGCGGCGGTACTCCAGGGGAAACATACAAATTATGACTCAGATATTTTTGCCGGGTTGATCGGCAAAATAGCCGACCTTGCCGGCAAACCATACGGCAAATCAGAACAAAACGATACCGCCATGCGGGTTATTGCCGACCACTGTCGCGCCACGACTTTTTTAGTGGCGGATGGTATTTTACCAGCCAACGAAGGACGCGGCTATGTCCTGCGGCGTATCATGCGGCGGGCTGTGCGTTTTGGCCGATCGCTCGGTCTGAACCGTCCCTTTCTTGTCGATATTACGGCAGAGGTCGTTAAAGAGATGAGCGCCGCCTACCCCCAATTGACCGAAGCCGGCGATTTGCTGGCAAAGGTTGTCCCCAACGAAGAAGAACGTTTCAGCGAGACCCTGGATAATGGTCTGCATATGCTCAACAGAGAAATCGAGCGACTCCTACAGCCGACCACGGATGATAAATCAGCAAAAAAGATTTCAGGCGATTTTACATTTAAGTTATATGACACATACGGCTTTCCCCTGGACATTGTTCGAGATGTAGCCATGGAACATGGTCTTGCCGTGGATGAAGAGGGCTATGCCGCCGCCATGGCACGGCAACGACGGCTTTCAAAAAAATCATGGAAGACCACGGGCCTGGCCGCCCTCAGCGATGGAGTGCGGGCCTTGCTGGCAGAAGGACATAAAACCAGATTTGTCGGTTATGATAACCGCCGCTGGACCTCCGTAATCGGCGCCCTGCTTGACGAAAACGGCAAAACCGTCAGCACGGCCGACCAGTCGGCGAAAATATCCATATTTTGTCCGGAAACGCCCTTTTACGCCGAGGCCGGCGGCCAGATCGGTGATCACGGTGAGGTTATCGGACCGCGGGGCAAGGCCAGAGTTAAAGATACCGTCACTATTGAGAACGGTCTTGTTCTGCATGAAGCCGAAATACTTGAGGGCGCCTTGTCCTGCGGGGACAAGGTGAGCATGAAGGTCGAGGAAGGACGACGGCAAAAAATCGCCAACAACCACACGGCCACGCATCTGCTGCAAGCCGCTTTGAAATCGGTACTGGGCGACCATGTAAAGCAGTCGGGCTCCCTGGTAACTCCACGCCGGCTGCGTTTTGATTTCACCCATTTTTCGGCCATGACCGCCGGTGAAATTGCAACGGTCGAGACGCTGGTCAATGAGGAAATCCGGGCGGATTCCCCCATCCATACGGACCATCGCAGCCGCGCCGCGGCAATCAAAGCCGGCGCCACCGCCCTTTTTGGCGAAAAGTATGGGGATACGGTGCGGGTGGTTGCCATCGGCTCTGTCAGCAAAGAACTCTGTGGCGGCACGCATGTTGAAAGAACCGGCGAGATCGGTCTGTTAAAAATTTTAACGGAAAACGGTATTGCCGCCGGTGTCAGACGCATTGAAGCAATAACCGGCCCGACGGCCTTTAAACTTTTCCAGCGCAGCGATGAATGTTTAAATAAAATGGCCGTTCTTTTCAAAACAAACCCGGATGAACTGCCGGACAAAATCAAAAAAACGCTGGCCCGCCAGAAGGAGCTGGAAAAAGAGATAAGCCGCTTAACGGCGCGGTTGAGCCTGGCCGACTTGGACGGCATGATTGACAACGCCAAGATGTTTGGCGACATAAAGGTTCTTGCCGCCCAGATCCCCCTGGATGCCCCCAAAACCCTGCGGGAAGTGGGCGACAGGGTCCGCGACCGACTGAACACGGGGGTGGCCGTCCTGGGCGGAATTTTTGCCGGTAAGGCGGCCCTGCTCGTTATCGTCAGCAAGGATCTCACCAAACGATTTCATGCCGGCAAAATAATAAATGTTATTGCGGCAAAAGTAGGCGGTAAAGGCGGCGGCCGACCAGACATGGCCCAGGCCGGCGGCCCGATGGTGGATAAGCTGCCCGAGGCATTGGCCGCCGTGCATGAAATAATGGCCGAACAACTCGCCGCCGCAAATCCGCCGAAATAAGCAGGCCCGCCGGCCACTTAATGATATTGACAAAAAAGTTGACAGCCCTAAAAAGATGCATTAAATAAGCACGTTGATTTAGAGAACAGCCATTCATTTTCAGACTGGTAGACTGGCTGATATCAAGCACTTAACTTAGGAGAGCCTTAGGTATGATTGTTATAGATATTACCATGATAATTCAAATCATTAATATCTTGATACTAATTGTGATCATGAACGCCGTTCTATACAAACCGGTGCGAACTATTCTGGCGGAGCGTGAAAAAAAAATAGATGCCCTGGGCCGGGATATTGAAAACTTTCACGAAAATGCCAAACTCCGCCAGGAAGAGATTGACCGCAAACTCGGCGAGGCCAGGGAAAAAGCCAAAACTAAGCTGGATGAAGTGCGGACTGCCGCTCAGACTGCGGGAACGGAAAAACTGACAAAGGTTCGCGATGAAGTTGACGCCGCCAAGACGGAACAGCTTGCGCAGATCAGCACCCAGATCTCCGGTGCGCAAAAACAGCTGACATCGCAGGTTAAAGTTTTCGCCACGGAGATCGCTGATAAAATATTAGGGAGGTCTCTCTAACAATGAATAAAAAATGCAAGTGGTCAAAGATTGGTTTGGCGACACTGGCTGTTTTATTGGTGATGGCAACCGCCGGCGTACTCCATGCCGCCGGCGGCGAGCACGGCCATGCGGCTGACAGCCTCTCCCCCGCTAAACTCAAGGATCTCTTATGGCGCACGCTGAACTTCGCCGCCCTGCTCTTCATCCTGATAAAATTTCTGGCCAAACCAATTGCCAACGCTCTGGGAGCAAGACGCCGGGGCATAAAAGAAAAATTTGAGGATCTGGAGGCACGAAAAGCCGAAGCTGACAGCGCTTACAGAATATATGAAGATAAACTTTCCAAAATTGAGCAAGAGGTCAATAAAATAATCGAGAATGCCATCGCCCAGGGCGAGGCGGAAAAACAAAGGATCATAGACGAGGCAACCCAGGCGGCCGAAAACATTAAGCGGCAGGCGGAAATGGCCGTTCAGCATAACCTGGCGGAGGCACAACGCCTCCTGCGCGAAGAAATTGCCGATCAGGCAGTAATAATGGCGGAAGAGCTCATCAAGAAAAACATGCGGGAAGACGACCAGGTCAAGCTGATTAACGATTACCTTGAAAAGGTGGGCAAGATACAGTGAAACAGACAATTTTAGCCAAACGGTATGCCAAGGCGCTTTTTGCCGTCGGTAAGGAAGAGGATAAATTTAAGGAGTACGGCCGGACGCTACAGGCGATGGCTGACCTTTACACGGAAAACCCGACGGTTGTTGATGCCCTGACAAATCCTCTTTATCCGCTTGAGGTGAGGAGCAAGGTGATGGCGTACCTGATCGGCTTACTGAAAGCCGATCAGATTATGACTAATTTCCTAAATCTGCTGGTCGAAAAAAAACGTGCCGATATACTGCCGGAGATCGCCGTACAGTTTCAGGCAATGGTGGATGCCGCCGGTAATATCTGTCAAGGTACCGTGGTTACGGCGGCGGAATTATCCACGGAACTACAGGGCAAGGTGCAGGCGGCACTTGAAAAAATAACCGGAAAAAAGGTGGTTCTCTCTACTCGTAAAGATCCGATGATCATTGGCGGCATGATAGCCAAGGTAGGAGATCTGGTGCTTGACGGGAGCCTCAAAACACAACTCATGGGTTTAAAAGAAGCCATAAAGGGGAGTGAATAGTAAAAATGCAGATAAAAGCCGAAGAGATCAGTCAGATTATCAAGGGGCAGATCAAGGATTACGAAAGCAAGGTCGATTTGAGCGAGACCGGCACAGTCATCTCGGTAGGTGATGGTATCGCGCGTGTTTACGGCGTTGAAAAGTGTATGGCCATGGAGCTGCTGGAGTTCCCGGGCGGCATTCTCGGCCTGGCCTTGAATCTGGAAGAAGACAATGTCGGTTGCGCGGTTCTGGGTGATGTCGAACACATCAAGGAAGGCGACATTGTAAAGAGAACAGGTCGTATCGCCGAGGTTCCGGTGGGGCCGGAAATGGAAGGCCGCGTCGTTGACGCCGTCGGCAAGCCCATAGACGGCCAGGGTCCGCTCAACGCCAAGAAAACATCCAAAATTGAGGTCATAGCGCCAGGCGTTATTGCCAGAAAGAGCGTCCATGAGCCGTGCTACACCGGCAGCAAGGCGGTTGACGCCATGACTCCGGTCGGGCGCGGTCAGCGCGAACTTGTCATCGGTGACCGGCAAATCGGCAAAACCGCTCTCTGCATTGATGCGATCATTGCCCAGAGAGAGACGGATGTGCATTGCATCTATGTGGCAATCGGTCAAAAAAAATCTACTGTTGCCCTGGTGGTTGAAGCGTTACGAAAGAATGGGGCTATGGAATATACCACGGTTGTGGCGGCCTGTGCTTCCGACCCGGCGCCAATGCAGTATGTAGCCGCCTATGCCGGCTGCGCCATGGGCGAATATTTTCGTGATAACGGCCAACACGCCCTGATCATTTACGATGATCTATCCAAACAGGCCGTCGCCTACCGGCAGCTTTCCCTGCTTCTACGGCGACCGCCCGGTCGCGAGGCTTTTCCAGGCGATATTTTCTTCAACCACTCCCGGCTGCTCGAACGGGCCTCTAAAGTCAGTGACGAGTTGGGGGCCGGTTCGCTGACCGCCCTGCCGATCATTGAGACGCAGGCCGGTGACGTATCGGCCTATATTCCCACGAACGTTATCTCAATTACGGACGGGCAGGTGTATCTTGAACCTAACCTGTTTTTTGCCGGCGTCAGACCGGCAATCAATGTCGGCCTGTCCGTTTCTCGTGTCGGCGGCGCCGCGCAGGCAAAGGCTATGAAACAGGTGGCCGGCAACTTGCGACTGGACCTGGCACAATACCGGGAGTTGGCTGCTTTTGCCGGTTTTGGTTCCGATCTGGATAAGGCGACTCAGGCCCAGCTCACCCGTGGTGAAAGATTGGTGGAAATCCTCAAGCAGCCGCAATACCAGCCTCTGCCAATGGAAAAACAGGTTTGCATTCTCTTTGCCGGCACCCGCGGCTTTCTCGACACCCTGCCGGTGAATATGCTGGCCGGATATGAAAAAGATTTGTATGCCTACATTGAAGGCAACGATCCCGGCATCTTCGAGGAGCTCCGGGAAAAACAAGCAATTGACAGTGCATTGGAAGAACGTCTCAAAAAGACGTTAACCGCCTTCGGCGCATCTTTCAAGTCCGCCAATGGCCTATAATACGGGGGATAAAAAGCTCGAATGGCTAGTCTAAAGGATGTCAAAAATCAAATCGGCGGGGTAAAGAAAACGTCGCAGATTACCAAGGCCATGAATATGGTGGCGGCGGCAAAACTGCGCGGCGCCCAGCAAAGAATGGAGGACTTTCGTCCCTATACGGCAAAATTCAATGAAGCAATGACCAATTTGTCCGGCGGCATGGCAGCCGGACAATTCCCGCTCATGGATATTCGCGAGGTCAAGACCGTTGAATTACTGGTTATTACCTCGGATCGCGGCCTGTGCGGCAGCTTTAATGCCCATATTATCAAGCTGGCTGAAAATATGATGCAGGAATTAGAGGCCGAGGGCAAAAAGGTAAGCCTGGTCTGCGTAGGGAAGAAGGGCAACGCCATGCTGAAAAAAACCGGTAAGATCCGCAAGGCATACCCGGATATAATGGGCGCCTTTCAGATGTTTAACGCACGGACTATTGCGCAGGATCTGGCCGCCAATTTCCTGGCCGGCGATACGGATGAGGTGCATATTGTTTATGGTCAGTTTAAGAGTGTTGCGGTTCAAAAAGCTGCCCGGGAACATCTTTTGCCGGTAAAGCCGGCCGACCAGGCGGAAGACGCCGGGACCGGCCGGTCGGCCGTTGATTATATTTACGAACCCAGCCCTGCCGAGATAATGGAGGCGCTGTTGCCGCTATATCTGAATGTCATGGTCTATCACGCCATGCTGGAAGTCAGCGCCAGTGAGCATGCCGCCCGGATGACCGCCATGGACAACGCAACCAATGCCTGTAAAGACATAATTCACAATTTGACATTGCTATATAACAAAGCTCGACAGGCGGGAATTACAGCGGAATTGATGGATATCGTCGGCGGGGCCGAGGCTCTGGGATGATAAGCGGGAATTATGAATATATTGATAATGTTATTAAGATGCTGAGGAGGCTTGTTGCCATATGAGTGCAGAACAAACAGCGGGAAATATCGGGAAAATCGTCCAGGTTATCGGGCCGGTAGTTGATGTGGAATTTGAACCGGGCCAACTGCCGGCAATTATGAACAGTCTGTTGCTTTCCAATAAGGGACTCAACGACAAGGAAGACAATCTGGTTATCGAGGTGGCCCTACACCTTGGTGATAATGTTGTGCGTTGCGTGGCAATGGATCAGACCGACGGTCTGGTGCGTGGTCAGATTGTCAAAGATACCGGCAGCCCGATTGAAATACCTTGCGGCGAAGCGGCTCTTGGCCGGATCATGAATGTCGTTGGCCGGCCCGTGGATGGACTCGGCCCTATCGCTTCAGATAAAATGCGGCCTATTCATAAGCCCGCCCCCGCCTTTACCGAACAGGACACCGAGGTAAATGTACTCGAGACCGGCATCAAGGTTATTGATCTGCTTGTCCCCTTTCCCAGAGGCGGCAAGATGGGACTGTTCGGCGGCGCCGGCTGCGGCAAGACCGTTATTATGATGGAAATGGTTAACAATATCGCCATGCATCATGGCGGTATTTCCGTATTCTGCGGGGTCGGCGAACGTACTCGTGAAGGCAACGATCTCTATAATGAAATGAAAGAATCGGGCGTTTTGCCCAAGGCGGCCTTGGTGTACGGCCAGATGACCGAACCGCCGGGCGCCCGGTCGCGGGTGGCCTTGACCGGTCTGAGCGCGGCGGAATATTTCCGTGACGAGGAAGGTCAGAATGTGTTGTTTTTTGTTGACAATATCTTCC
>CAYWUR010000053.1:0-9286 GCA_964460745.1 uncultured Desulfobulbia bacterium
GCCTATCTGCACGGGCGATGATTTGTTCGTAGTCGTGCCGTCGCCAAGCTGGCCGTAAGGATTACCTCCCCAAGCCCACAGAGTGCCGTCCGTCTTTAAGGCAACGGTATGAAACCTTCCAGCGGCAACCTCGCTCCAGTTTGTCGCCGTGCCTATCTGCACGGGCGATGATTTGTTCGTAGTCGTGCCGTCGCCAAGCTGGCCGGAATTGTTGGATCCCCAAGCCCAGAGAGTGCCGTCCGCCTTTACGGCAACGGTGTGAGGCCCTCCAGCGGCAACCGTGACCCAGTCCGTTGCCGAGCCTACCTGCACGGGCGAATATCTGTTCACTGTCGTGCCGTCGCCCAGCTGGCCGGAATAGTTATCTCCCCAGGCCCACAGGGTGCCGTCCGTCTTTAAGGCAACGGTGTGGCCCCCTCCAGTGGCAACCACGCTCCAGTTCGCCGCTGCCGGCGCCGCAAATACCCAGGAGATAAAACAAAACATCATCGCTGTTACCAAGGCGGCTATGGATTTTCGGTTTTCAGTTTTAATCAAAAGATAATATTTAAAAATTCCCCTTTTCATCTCAAGCCTCTCCCGGATTCAAAATAATTTCCATTTCGCCAACCCCACGCACGGCGTTATAATAGCTACATTTTAATTTGCCATCCATATATACCAGCAAAAATCATTCCGGCGCTGAATATTTTTTATTGTCATTGGCAAAATATTAGGCTTTACCCAGGCAAAAACTGGTAGTCGCGTAAAAACGTGGATGGGCATAACATGTTAGGATTTATGCTTTTATTTTGTTGCGGCGGCATTTAAAAAAAATATTGCCGTCATGATGCGTGTTTTTTCGACGGTGACGATTCGTGGACCATTCTGGGGCATTTAACCCCGGCGGTGGGGATATGCCCCTTTTTTGACATGGCATAGGAGCTAAAAGCAAAAATAATTGATGGACTCGTAAAAGACCATGAATTATGATGAAATCGTAAAAGGTCCATTCAGGGCTTTTTCTTCAGCGTAAGAGGTCAGTGATGTCTTATCAAACGCCTTCCTCGAAACTCCGGCTGTTTATTGCCTGCTTCTTCGTCACTTTCCTGTGGCTTTCTCCGGCGTCAGCCGCTCCTTCTCCAGATCTCTGGCCCCGCTGGCAGGCCCGGACGCCGGACAGCGCCGAAGTTGTGGATCACAGCCCCTGGAATATGCTGCTGAAAAAGTATCTGGTAACCAATCATCCGTCAAAAATCAACCGTTTTCGTTATGCGGACGTCGCGCCGGCGGATCGACTGATCCTGAGTAACTATCTAAAGCAACTACAGCAGATCAGGGTGTCATCCCTGAATCGTAAGGAACAGAAGGCCTACTGGATCAACCTGTATAATGCCCTGACCGTCCGGGTTATTCTCGATCATTATCCGGTAAAAAGCATCATGGATATCGATATCTCGCCCGGTTTTTTCAGCAACGGCCCGTGGGACGCCAAGCTGCTCACTATCGAAGGCGAGAAAGTCAGTTTAAACGACATCGAGCATCGCATTCTGCGGCCGATCTTCAAAGACAATCGTCTTCACTATGCGCTTAACTGTGCCAGCCTGGGTTGCCCCGACCTGCAGCCGACGGCCTTTACCGCCGCCAACACGGAAAAGCTCTTGGAGGCGGCTGCCGGAACATATATCAACAACCCGCGGGGCGCGCGAATCAGCAAGGGCGTATTGCATGTCTCCAGCATATACAAATGGTTCCAGGTCGATTTCGGCGGTTCCGAGGCGGGCGTGATCAAGCACCTGCGGCAATACGCCAAAGGAGGCCTGGCCGATGCCCTGCGGACATACAGTGGGGGACTGCGTGATGATTATGACTGGAGTTTAAACGACAATTAGCGGAACATATCGTTGTCAGCGTTTGGAGAAAATCAATTTCGCCCAAAAAAAGCGAGGGAAGAAAAAATGACTTGTTATCAAGGCATCACAGCGCAGCCGGCCTATGGAAAGCTTAAAAAACTGGCTGAAACCCCTTTCTCCCTCTCCCGGCTGGGAGCGCTCAGCCGGGAGCGGCTGCTCTCCTATACTTGCGGCATGGGAGGCTTCAAGCTCCTGTACGGGACCCAGCGGGTGGACACGGAGGTGCTGAACGGCTTGCAGGAACTGGCGGATGAAAGCCAGGTGGTCCGGCAATTTCTGGAAATGAGACAGGGCGAGGTGATCAACCGGATAGACGGCTATGAAAGCGAAGAGCGTACGGTTTTACATACCGCTGCCCGTGATATATTCCATCCCCCTGTTCACCCCGAGGCGACCAGCCAGGCCAAAACGGAGCTTGACAAACTGCGGGCCTTTCTCAACGACCTTGAAAGCGGGCGTCTCGTCAATGAGAAAGGGGAGATGTTTACCAACATGGTCATGATCGGCATCGGCGGTTCCGACTTGGGGCCGCGCGCCCTGTATCTTGCTCTCGCGGCCTATGGGATCAAGGAGAGATCCGTCCGTTTCATCTCCAACGTCGACCCTGATGACGCCGCCGCTGTCCTTAAAAACCTTGATCTGGGCCGCACCTTGGTGAACGTGGTATCAAAGAGCGGCGTCACCCTTGAAACCCTGACCAATGAAGAGCTGGTCAGGGCTGCTTTTATCGCGGCCGGCCTTGATCCGGACAGGCATTTTATCGCGGTTACCGGCAAGGGCGGCCCCATGGATAATCCCTCCCGGTATCTCCGTTCTTTTTATATGTTTGACTATATCGGCGGTCGTTACAGCGCCACCTCCATGGTCGGCGCGGTGATGCTGGGATTTGCGCTGGGTTATAAAAATCTGCTTGAAATTTTGCGCGGTGCCAACGATATTGATCGGGCGGCGGCGGAAACGAATATCCGGCGTAATATCCCCTTGCTCATGGCCATGCTCGGCATCTGGAACCATACCTTCCTGGGCTACGAAACCCTGGCCGTCCTGCCTTACAGCCAGGCACTGATTCGCTTTGCCGCCCATCTGCAGCAATGCGACATGGAAAGCAACGGCAAATCCATTGATCGTCAGGGTAATAAACTGGCCATACAGAGCGGTCCCATCATCTGGGGCGAACCGGGCACCAATGGTCAGCACGCCTTTTACCAGCTTCTCCATCAGGGCACGACTATCGTGCCTGTTGAGTTTATCGGCTTTCGGGAAAATCAAGGCCGCCGGGATATGGTGGTCAAGGGGACTTCCTCCCAGGATAAGCTGCTCGCCAACCTGCTGGCCCAGTCTCTGGCCATGGCCACCGGCCGGGACAATGAAAACCCCAACAAACGTTTTGCCGGCAATAGGCCCAACAGCATTCTGCTGGCTGATCGATTGACCCCATACACCATGGGCGCGCTGTTGGCCATATACGAAACCAAGATCGTCATGCAGGGCTTTATCTGGAATATCAATTCTTTTGACCAGGAAGGCGTCCAGCTTGGCAAGGTCCTGGCCGAAAAAATTCTCAAACATATGGCACGACGCCGCAAGGATAAAAATTATCGTGGTGATGATGATCCCGGCTGGATAATGATGGAGGCGGCAGAGAAGGCTGATCACCTTTAGAGGAGCGATATGGATGTCAAACTGAGTTCGGCGGACGGTATGAAATCTTGCGAATTAGCGGTAGGGGGACCGTGCGGTTATGTTATTTTTGGGGCTTCAGGTGACCTCACCCACCGAAAGTTGTTGCCGGCCGTTTTTTCTCTGTTCAGGACTAAAAGGGTGCCGGATGATTTTTTTGTTGTAGGATTCGCCCGATCGAGGATGAATGACGACTCTTTCAGAACGCGGGTTGAAGACTCGATCCGCCAGGTGTATAAGAATGCGCCGCCGGCCGAAATCGATGCCTTTACCATGCGGTGTTTCTATATAGCCGGCGCCTATGATCGAGATGACGGCTACCGGCGGTTGAAGGCAAAAACAGCAGAGTTGGGGGAAAAATTTAATACCGGCGGGAATCTTGTCTTTCATATCGCGACTCCGCCGCCGCTGTATGCCGCTATCGTTTCTTCCATGGGGAAAAACGGCCTGTTGCAAAAAGAGCAGGATAAACCTTTCCAACGCGTGATTATTGAAAAACCATTCGGCCGGGACCTTGACAGTGCCGTGCAGCTAAATAAAGACCTGCGGGAATATCTTACCGACGGGCAGATTTATCGAATCGACCATTATCTGGGCAAGGAGACGGTTCAGAACATCCTGATGTTCAGGTTTGCCAATCAACTCTTCGAACCCGCCTGGAACCGCCAATATATCGACCATGTCCAGATCAGCGTAGCCGAGCAACTCGGGGTTGAACATCGGGCCGGTTATTTTGAACAGGCGGGCCTGTTACGGGATATGTTCCAGAACCACATGCTGCAGCTCGCCGCGTTGGTGGGCATGGAGCCGCCGGTTGATTTTTCCGCTGACAGCGTGCGAGACGAAAAAGTAAAATTTATGAAATCAATACGACCATTTGACACTGAAAACCTGGGAACACAACTACTCAGGGGGCAGTATGGCGCGGGAGAAGCATCCGGCCGTAAACTCGCGGCTTACAGGGAAGAAGAAGGCGTCGCGCCGACGTCGTGCGTCGAGACATATTTTGCCATGAAGCTCTTGGTCGATAACTGGCGCTGGAAAGATGTGCCGTTTTATTTACAGGCCGGCAAGAGACTCGAAAAAAAGATGACCAGGATTGCCGTGGTCTTCAAAAAGGTTCCCCATAGTATGTTTACCGAAAACCGGCAAGGACCGGAACCTTCCCACAATGTACTCATCTTTGAAATACAACCGCGGCCGGGATCCTCTCTTCTCCTACAAGCAAAGACGCCGGGCGCGAAAATGTGCCTGGCGCCGCTCAAGATGGAGCTGGATTACCGGGAGGCTTTTGGTGCGAAAATGGATGAAGATTATTCCACCCTTATTCTGGACTGCATGCTTGGCGACCAGACGCTGTACTGGCGAAGAGACGGCGTGGAAACGTCCTGGCGGCTGCTGACTCCCGTCTTGAAAAAATGGGAGGCGGAAGACTGGGAGGAGAAAGACGGAATGCTGGAAAAATATGTTGCCGGCAGCTGGGGCCCGGCGGCCGGCAGCCGCTTCATTGAACAGGACGGCAGGCATTGGATCCTGACGTAATCAAGGATAACCGGTTATGACGGCAAACAAACACGGTAAAATTATTCATAAGATCGTCATTGCCTGCGTCATTATTCTGGGAGTTGTCGCCTTCCGGTATTTTGATCTGGGACAGTATCTTACCCTCGGATACATCAAGGCGTCACAGGAGAGATTTCAAGCGCTCTATCTGGATAACCGATTTTTTGTCGTTGCCGCTTACATGCTGATCTATATCGCGGTCACCGCTCTGTCACTGCCCGGTGCCGCAGTCCTCACCCTGGCGGGCGGCGGCCTCTTCGGCCTGGTGGTCGGCACGATGGCCGTCTCCTTCGCCAGCACAATAGGCGCTACTCTGGCATGTCTGGTTTCCCGCTTTCTGCTGCGGGAGTGGGTGCAGAGTAAGTTCGGCGACAAACTGGCCACCATCAACAACGGTATTGAACAGGAAGGGGCCTTTTATCTTTTTTCCCTGCGGCTGGTGCCGATTTTTCCTTTTTTCGTCATCAACCTGCTCATGGGGCTTACCAGGATGCGATTATTCACCTTTTTCTGGGTATCGCAGATCGGTATGCTGGCCGGCACCATTGTTTATGTCAATGCCGGCAAGGAATTGGCGAAGATCGATTCCCTGGCCGGGATTATGTCGCCGGGGGTATTGATTTCCTTTGTGGTGCTCGGCATTTTCCCGATCAGCGTCAAAAAGATCCTGACTTTCTACAAGGCGAAATTCAGGCCCGTTGCGGCAAAGGAGGAGCGACATGGCGGTCTATGATTATGACATCGGCATTATCGGCGGGGGCGCCGCTGGACTCACGGTCGCAGCGGGAGCAGCCCAGCTTGGCGCCAAAACCTTGCTTGTCGAAAAAGAAGAGGCGCTGGGCGGCGATTGTCTCCATTACGGCTGCGTGCCCAGTAAAACCCTGATCAAAACAGCCCATGTATATCATCTCATGAAAAGCGGCCAACAGTTCGGCCTTCCGGCGATATCCCCGCCGCCGGTGGATTTTAGAGAGGTCTCCAGACGAATCAGATCAGTAATCGATATTATTCAGAAACATGACTCGGTGGAACGATTCTGCAAGCTCGGCGCCAAGGTGGAATTCGGCGCCCCTGAGTTTACCGACGAGCATGCCGTTTCATTGGGCGGTAAATCCATTGCCGCCCGCACCTGGGTGATCGCCACCGGTTCTTCTTCGGCGATTCCTCCGGTTGAGGGTCTCGACAAAACACCATACCTGACCAATCGTGATGTTTTTTATCTTGACAAGCTTCCTGGTTCAATGATTATTCTCGGCGCCGGTCCCATCGCCGCTGAAATGGCCCAGGCCTTCTGCCGGCTTGGCACCAAGGTAACGGTAATCCAGCGCAGCGGGCAGATCCTCAGCAAGGAAGACCGGGATATGGCTGATATAGTCAAACAGGAACTTGAAAAAGAAGGTGTTTTTTTTCAGATGAACTCGTCGATTATCCGGGTCGGTAATCCGGGTCGTGAGCGCGAGGTGGTGATCAAAAACGCGGCCGGCGAGACTGAAACGCTCAGGGCCGAAACGCTCCTGGTGGCCCTTGGCCGTTCCCCTAACGTCGCCGGACTGGGACTGGAAAAAATTGATGTACCTTTTGACCGAAAAGGAATCAAGGTGAACAATTATTTGAAAACCTCCCACAAACATATCTACGCGGCGGGCGATGTCATCGGCGGCTATCAGTTTACCCATGTCGCCGGATATGAGGGAGGAGTTGTCCTAAGCAACGCAATTTTTCATCTACCGAAAAAAACTGATTACACCTATGTCCCCTGGTGTACCTATACCCATCCTGAATTGGCCAGCATCGGCATGAACGAGAAAAGCGCGCAGAAAGTCGGCATCGACTATTCGGTCTGGAGCGAAGAGTTCACGGATAATGATCGTGCGCTTGCCGAAGGAGAAAGTGTCGGTCGCGTCAAGCTGTTGCTGGACAGTAAAGAAAAACCGCTTGGCATTCAGATTCTTGGCCCCCAGGCCGGGAATATCCTGAGCGAATGGGTAGCTGTAATGAACGGCAAGGTGGGTTTGTCTAAAATTGCCTCTGCTATCCATCCCTACCCTACGCTGGGCGAAATCAACAAAAAGGTGGCAGGTTCGCTTTTTTCCTCAAAGATATTTTCCAGCACTGTGCGCAAGGGCCTTAAATTCTTTTTCAACTTCAAGGGTCGCGCCTGCACCTGCGATGAGGACACAAAATAAAGAGAATTGTAAAAGCTGCGTTGACATTTAATGTATTCATTGGCATAATAATAAACTCTCCAACAGCTTAAATTTTTTGATAAAATTCTTTAGGGAGGGCCTTGCCGGTTTTTTCTATGAGAATGAGAGCCTCTGCTGTCCTGGTTAAGAAATGGCCTTCTTCCGGCAGCAGAGGTTTTTTTCCTTTTTTATGAGTATCCCATGACATCATCAAAAAACACAACCGCCAAGCCGTGTAATACCGACGTAAAGCCTGTTTCCGATGAGGCTGTCCTCAAGGTTGCCAAGGAAATAGTGGTAAAATTCATTGAGGTCGGGCGTCTTTCTCCTACCAATTTTGAGGAGGCCTTTAAAAATATTTTTAACGCAGTCCGGAATGCCGCTCGACCTTCTTAACTCTTCCCTAAACGTCATTCCGACCACGGTACGGCATATACACCTGATGGGAATATGCGGAACCGGCATGGCTGCTTTGGGGGGCATGCTGAAGACCGCGGGCTACGACGTTACCGGTTCCGACGAGCATGTTTATCCTCCCATGAGCGAATTCCTGGCCCAGGCAGGGATATCCGTCCAGCCCGGTTACGCCGCCGACAATCTTACTCATCATCCCGATCTCGTAATTGTCGGAAATGTTATTACCAGCGCGAATCCGGAGGCCAAGGCCCTGGCAGAGCTTGCCATCCCCTACATTTCCTTCCCGCAGGCCGTAAATCATTATTTTCTCGCCGGCAAGACCTCGCTGGTCGTCGTCGGCACCCACGGAAAAACAACGACATCGTCGATCCTTTCCTTTACCATGCATAAGGCTGGCCTGGCGCCCGGCTTTATGATCGGCGGCCTGGTTCAAGACTTCGGCCGAAATTTCAATATCGGGACAGGAAAATACTTTGTCGTTGAGGGAGATGAATATGACACCGCCTTTTTTGATAAAGGGCCGAAATTTCTGCATTACCGTCCTGAAATGGTCATCATTACAAGTATAGAATTCGATCATGCCGACATTTATGCTGATTTGGCAGCCGTTAAAAAATCATTTCAGCGATTAGTGGGAATTTTACCGGCCAACGGCGCTATCGTTGCCCACCTGGACGACCCCGTGGTGCGGGAGGTGGTTGCGGCGGCGCCGTGTCCGGTCTACGGTTATGGAATGAATCCTGATCTGTCCTGGTCACTGACCGATCTTGCCGTTGCCGACGCCGCCGGCCCTCTGACAACTTCTTTTGCCGTTTATCATGACGGTAAATTATTCGGCAAATTTATGAACGCCATGCCCGGTCGCCACAATGCCCTCAACGCCCTGGCGGTAATTGCCCTTCTTAATTTGCTTGGCATGGATAAAAGGGTAATTGCCAACGGCCTGGCAAATTTTAAAGGAGTAAAACGTCGACAGGAAGTGCGTGGCGAGGTCAACGGCATTACCGTCATCGATGATTTTGCCCACCATCCCACCGCCGTGCGCGAAACGCTGATTGCCCTGCATGCCGCATATGGGGAAAGGCGCTTGCTGGCGGTCTTTGAGCCGCGCACCAATTCCAGCCGGCGTAAAGTCTTTCAGTTTCCCTATGTCGCCGCCTTTGATCATGCCGCTCAGGTCCTTATCAAGGAACCGACTGCGTTGGCCAACGTCCCTGTCGAAGAAAGATTTTCAGCACGCCGTTTGGTGACCGATCTGCAGCAGCGAGGCGTTGCCGCCCATTTCTTCGCCGCCACTGAGGAAATTATAGGCTATCTTGCCCAGACAGCCAGGGCTGGCGATGTAATAGCCGTATTTTCAAACGGCGGCTTTGATAATATTCATGAACGCCTCCTTGAAAAATTGCGTGAAAATTAATATATTCTTCCTCCGTTTAGTGCGGTTCGAAAATGTTTTCGTAAAAGATCTCGGGGCGCGGCGGCCGTTTTCCCCGGGTTTTGCTTGACAGGCAGTGTTGATTGAGCTAAAGGCAGAGAGCCGCGGGTGTT
>CAYWUR010000054.1:0-9271 GCA_964460745.1 uncultured Desulfobulbia bacterium
CATATCGATAAACAACGCAAAATCAAACCGTTAAGCAACTCAGAAAGTTGAGATAGTAACTACTCACGGGGTAGAGGCCTTATTTTCGCTAACCACCGTAATTGTAACCGGTTACCTTACATAATCATAGAATCGGGGGTGGGTGCAGACCTCATAATATTTACGGTTGGTAAGGCGGATTATGCGCAGATCTTCCGGCGCGGCCTGTGGGATATTCGCTTCCCGGATTACCAGCCGCTGGAATTTGCCGCTCATCGTGGGGAATTTGCCGGAGTAGAGGGTTATTTCCTCGTCGCCCGATTCAACGCCGCGATACTTGACCATTTGCAGATTAATTTCTTCCGACACCTTTTCAAAACCGGCCTTGTTGATTTCGATGCCGTTCACGTTATACCGTAAAAAAACGTCATCATTGGTGGCTGCCACCACGTCTTCCGGCATCGTCTGAAACACATACAGGTTGAACGGCGGTCTCTTGCCGCCGGAGATAAATCGGCCGACGGACTTGTCGCTGCTTGACAGCCGGTCCGCCAGGTTGATAGCCGGTGATATCACAATACGTTTTTCGTTATCAAAAAGATATGCGGGGGGAGTATCCTGATAACATATGCCGATTCCTATTTCGAGAACAGGGAGTTGATATTTTTTGTTTTTGGCATTGTATCGCTGGATTATACTGAGCATATTTGTCGCCAAACCGCAGGCCCTGGCAACGCTGTAGCCCTCGTTTCTGGTGTTTTGTCGCTCAAAAATGGCCAGGATAATTGCATCTCCCTCGATAAACACCTTTTCAGCGTTATATTCCCGTAACACCTCCGCAACGGGATCAAAGAAATTCAGACTGAAGTATGAGGCGGGATTAAGCCCCTTTTCTCGTAGCCGGCCGGTGATATTCGTCGCTCCCCGAATGTCCGCTTTCAGTATGACATGGTGGATGACAGGGCTTTCGTCAAGCCGTAGCACATGTTCATGGGGCAGCAGAAATTCATACAATGAGTTGTTGGCGCGGGAGAGTTCGACAATATGCTTTTCCGTGGTTAGATTAATGCGATCAAGGGCCTTTTTAAGCATATAAAAATTTTCTCGGTCCCTGTGGTAGCGAGAAAAATCTTTCAAAAATCGCAGCAGATATTCTTTCTTCCTCGCTTTTTTTATAAACATCAATGTCCGTAATTTTTTTCGTAGCGGCGCAATCGGAAAGGTCTTGCCATAGAATTTTTTCAACCGTTTCAAATGGCTTAATATGCCACGTCTAACATTATGGACGGTCAGGAATTGTAAGATCTGCTGCGGCGCCAGGGAAGGATGATATTCAAGGTAAAGCTGTTTTATCTCATACGAGGCGACAATACTTTTTATCAAGCCGGCTTGTTCAAACTTCCAGTAAAAAAAATCCAAGAGCCTTTTTTGGGCTCTGCCGATTTTTTTGAGCGTCTTGATTTTCTGTCTTGTGCCTCGTTGGTTTTTTAGAAGCCGGCATTGTTCTTCCGTCTGAAAAATATTGAGCAGCATATCAAAATTGCCGGGGTGTTTGATCCAGCCGGCTATTGCCGGGTCGGCTACTTCCCGCGGTCTTTTAAATGCCTTTTTGCCCGCCGGCTGGAGAATCGGTGCGGCCCGCTCTTTTGGCTCGGCGCTCCGGTTCTTCATGACGATTCCGCCAAGGATGTTTTTAATTATGAGAATAAGTGTGTCATACTTGTTCGGATCTTCAAGGCGATGGCCCAACAATACATATTCCTCAATCATGAAAAAATCATCATGCGGGTCTTCCACCATTAACATGGGATTTGCCGAAACTTCGTCGGCCAGGATGGCTTCGTTGCCGAAGTTGGCCGCTCGTAGAGTCTGCAGGCCTTTGTGCTGAGCATCTATCAGATAGCTGAATATATCCCGGCTTGCGCCGCGAAGGATCGCCTTTCTGTTCTGCCGCAAGGTCGCCAGCTTTTCCTTTAATTGGACGATCGCGCCGGTATTATGTTGATGTGAAAATTCCTGTTCCCATATGCAATTATTAAATTTATCAATCAATGCCTCAAACCGGCCGTGAATTTTTTCCGTCAGCAGTTTGATGACGGCTGCCTGTGCCAGAAAATCTATCTGGACGACATCCTTCCGCCTGGCCATATTAACGGCATCCCGCATAACATCGCGGCAGAGTCGCTTGAACTCTTCGGCCTCCCTTGGCAAGCCGGCGACATCAATATTTAGAATTTTTTCCGCATGGGCATGTTTGGCGATAAGCTGTAAGATGATTTTTTCGGCCGCAGCGCAAAAGCCCGGGCTCAGGTGAACATCATGGCGAACATTGTCAACGCCGATGGTCAGTCCTTTTAAAGAAAAAACAATGGAATATTTTGTGGGCGGCGTGCTTTCCCACTCTGGTTTTCTTATGGAATATCTCAGATAGGAGAAAATCGACATGATTTAATAAGCGCCAAGACTGCAACGGCGTGACCGGCTACTTTCCCTTGTCGTCCAGCCTTGCTGTTTTTTTGGGTAAGCCCTCACAAGGTACCGAATCTGCGGCGTTATCGGCCTGCTTACGTACGACCAGTACGCTGCGCAGACCGATGCCTCGAAGGTCTCGCAGGCTCGCTATCTGCATCTCCGGCACCCTGTGAGGGCTTACAGGGCCGGAGGCAGACCTGATCTTTGCCGGTTTATCATGTGAGAGGTTACGTTTTTTGATATGATTTTCCCGGTAAAGCCTCGATCAAACCCTTCAACTCAAGCAACAGCAAGCCCTCGCAGACTTTTTGTGCCGTCAGGCCGGATTCGCGTACGATTCCGTCAATGTCTTTCGGATAGGCTTCCAGAACAGAGTATATCTTTTTTTCCTGCAACTCAAGGGAGTCGAGCGGGTTCGGCAATTTTTTTTCGTCGTTCCGTTGCCTTGGCGTCGCGTTGTTTTGTTCATGAATGGCCGGCAGTTCTTCCACGATATCCGACATGCTGTGTACTAATTTAGCCCCCTGTTGCAGCAGGCTATGGGTTCCGGCGCTTTTAACGGAATCAATCCGTCCCGGTATGGCAAATACCTCACGGCCCTGCTCAATGGCATGCTTGGCCGTGATAAGCGAGCCGGACCGAATCGTCGCCTCCACAACCAGTACGCCTAATGCCAGACCGCTGATGATTCGATTTCTGGGTGGGAAACGGTAGCCCTCCGGTTTTGTCCCCAAGGGGTATTCGCTTACCAGGGCCCCTGCCTCGGCAATTTTTTGAAATAACTTGTTGTTAGCCTGGGGGTAAACTATGTCCAGGCCGCACCCCAGGACCGCGATGGTTTTGCCGCCCGCGGCCAGTGCCCCCCGGTGGGCCTGTTCGTCAATCCCCAGTGCCAGCCCGCTGACAATGGTAAAGCCCTGCCGCGCCAGATCGAAAGATAATTTGTTGGCTATGCGCCGGCCGTAGCTGGTGGCGGCTCTGGAGCCGACCACTCCCAGCCCCGGGCCGTGCAGAAGTTCCGGATCGCCTTTAATGTACAGGAGGGGTGGGGGGTTATAGATATTGCGCAGGTATTCAGGGTATGCCGGGCAATCCAGAGTGAGAATTTTGATATGTTCACGGCGGGATTTCTCCAGTTCGCCGGCCGCTGAGTCGTATAAATAATTACGATCGGCCTTTACCAGCGACTCCATTGTCTTGCGCCGAAGGCCGGGTACCAGCATTAATTCCCGGCGTCCGGCCGTAAAAACCCGGGCAGGGTCGCCAAAATGGTCGATAAGCCGTCGGCAGGCAGCCGAACCGATACCAGGGGCAAAATACAGCGCTAACCAGTCCTGAAGATTTTTCATGCCGTTATTGTTCGTCTCTTGAAGATTATCCTTGGCGTTTTTGTTCCAATGCGGCATCCAGCTTGATTTTTTCCCCGAATAATTCCAGCAGTAAATTTTCATCCCCGTCATGGTGCGCCGCATCAATTTTACGGGCAAGTTGTTCCCTGGCCAGGATAAGGCGGTTTTTTTCGAGCCAGGCGATCATGCCGGCAGCCACCGCCGACGGCATATTTTCATTATCATCGGCGACGAGCGTCTGAGCGGAAATCAACAGCTGTGAAACAAAAGACCTCTCCGGTCCCTCTGGTAAAAGGTCTAATAGCTGGTCAGGACTTCCGGCTCGTTCTTCCGGACCCATTGGGCACAGCTTTTTTAAATGGCCGAGGATTATCTTGGCCGATGGTTCAACAAGCACGTCATCAATACCGCTGTCAATAAATTTCTGCATATATTCAGGATAAATGATCATAAATTCCAAAAGCTGCTTTTGTTTTCTTGGCAAATTCGGCACGGTATTTTGGTTTGCAACCGCTTTGGGCTTGTAGCCGGGGGGGGAGATTGCCGTCCCACGCGGGGAGTTTGTGAAGCCGGCCAGCATCTGTTCAGGGTCGAGGCGTAGTTTGGCGCTGAAATGGGAGATCATTACCGAGCGCTGTAATGCATTGACGTTGTCCGCCTCGATCACCGGTCGTAATTCTTCCAGTATACGACCTTTGCCGTCCATGGTCAGGCCGTACTTGTCAACCAGTCGGTCAAAAACAAAATCCGCAAGGGGCAGGGCATTATCAAGGTATTTTTCCAGCTCCTCTTTGCCTTGGCCGCGGATGAAGGTGTCAGGGTCATGCTCGGCGGGAAGTACGGCGACTTTGGCCATGACCTGCTCGGCAAAAAATATCGGCACGGCCCGCATGGCGGCCTTGAGACCGGCAGCATCGCCGTCGAACAGGAGGATAACCTTGTCGGCATAACCTTTGAGGGTTCGGACGTGCGCGGCGGAAAGTGCCGTGCCTAGCGGGGCCGCCACATAATCCACCCCGTTGGCCGCCAGAGACAGCAAATCGAAATTGCCCTCCACGACCACGCATTTCTTCTTCATGCGGATATTCTGCCTGTGTTGATAGAGGCCGAATAAAATGCGGCTTTTGTCAAAGACAGGACTCTGGGGCGAATTTAAGTATTTGGGTTGGCCGTCTCCCAGGATGCGGCCGCCGAAACCAACAACCCGGCCGGATAAATCAGTGATAGGGAATAATATGCGGTCTCGAAAGCGATCATAGTACCCGCCCCGTTTTTTTTTGACCAGCAGGCCAGCCTCCTCGGCAACCGTAAGAGATATACCGGCTTTTGTGAATTTGTTGCTGAGAAAATCCCAGGCAGACGGAGCGTAGCCCAATCGAAAGGCTGTTATTGACTCTGTCGGCGCCTGTCGTTCCTGAAGATAGGCGCGGGCCTGGGCGGCGCCGGAATCCCGGAGGAGAAAATCATGATAGATGGCGGCCGCCTGCTCGTTGCTTGCAAAGAGGGCTTCACGTTTTTGAGCCTTGCGTCGGTCGTCATGGTTAACAGGCCTTTGCGGCAGGGTAATATGATACCGGCCGGCCAACTCCTTTAAGGCCTCCGGAAAGGTCATGCGATAATACTTCGTCATGAAGGTAAAGACATCGCCGCCTTCTCCGCAACCAAAACAATGAAATGTCTGACGTTCCGGGCTTACCATAAAGGAAGGGGTCTTCTCCGCATGAAAAGGGCACAGACCCTTTAAGTTGACCCCGCTTTTTTTAAGGGTGATACATTCGCCGATAATTTCCGCGATCTGTGCGGCATCCTTGATTTGCCGGACGGTGTCGTCCTGGACGGAATAAGTTGTCACTCTCTGTCGTCCTCAATCGTGATATGTTTATAAGTAAGAACTATTCAGCTGCACCCCATCTTCGTCCGTTTCGCCCTCCTCACGTACAGGGAGTACGCATCGGAGGGCGAAACGAACGAACCTGGGGCACATCTGAACAGTTACGAGTTTATGGGAATTTGTTGCCTTTGCTGAATAGTTATATAAGTAAGCGGACATCTCCGCCCCCGAGACAAGTTACGTTTGTAAAAACTCCATCCCATGCCCACCGGCGAACGCGCTGATTCAGGCATAAAAGAAGAGTGCATCGCGTCCGGATAGGTTGTATAATCTCGCTTTTCTTATGCATTTACCGCGGATCAAATGCGACTGACCGGCGGTGGCGTTGCTGAACACCGGCCGGTGAGCGGGGCGGGATTGTTGCCGTTGATGAATGATGATGGACTCGTACCTTTGTGTCAAGAGAAAACCTTATATCCGTTGTGGAGACAGATGGAGACTGATATAGAAAAAGTCCTTGCGTATGAGATATAAGGATGAATGCCGCCCCTAATTTTTCCTCCGTTTTTTTGTCGCTGCTGGCCCTGGCCTGTGGGTTGGTGATATTGGCGCTCGGCGGGGACATGCTGGTCGCCGGCGCCAAAAAACTTGCCCGTCGCTGGGGCATGAGTTCCCTGCTTGTCGGCCTGACAGTCGTGGCCTTCGGCACTTCCACGCCCGAACTTTTTGTTTCGCTTGTCGCCATCGGCCAGAATCATCCTGATATAATGGCGGGCAATGTGGTGGGAAGCAACATTGCCAATATCGGCCTTGTTCTCGGCCTCTCCGCGCTATTGACGCCGCTTGGGATTAAACTGCAAGCCATTATTAAGGAGTTGTACATAATTCTGGCGTCTACTCTGCTTGTCTGGCTTATAACCCGGCATGGTCTTTTCAGCCGGCCTTTCGGGTTGCTTTTTGTCGGCGGGCTTGTTTTGTATACCTTTATTTCATATCGCCAAGCTCGGCGCCGTAAGGAGATTATTGAAAAAATAATGCCCCCGGCGGACGAGGACGCTGATAATCCAGCCACTGCCGGCCCGTTTTTTCCTTTGGCCGGTCTTACGCTGGGCGGCCTTTTGCTGATGGCTGTCGGTTCGAATTTGTTTATTGACGGCGCTGTCGATATCGCCAGATTCTGGGGGGTAAGCGAACTCGTCATCGGTTTGACTCTGGCGGCGCTTGGCACCTCGCTCCCGGAGTTGGCCTCGAGTGTCGCCGCTATACGGCGGCGGGAAAGCAATCTCCTGGTGGGCAACTTAATCGGCAGCAACCTTTTTAACCTGTTGATGGTGCTGGGTTGCAGCGCCATAGTCAAGCCCTTTTCTTTCTCCTCTCATGTTTTGACCCGCGATCTGCCGGTCATGTTCGCGTTTACCGCCGTGTTGATTCCAATTCTCGCCGTCCGGCAAAGAATTAACCGATTGCATGGTCTTGTCCTTCTGCTGGCCTATGCCGTTTATATGTACTCCCTGGCGTAAACATCTCGTAAAAGTTCACCGGCAGCCTCATATGGGACCACCCGCAAACTTTTACAGGCAGAGGTTTTGCGGAGATATGTCTCCCTTGTCCCCGACGATAACATAATGTGCCAGTTTTAGACTACTAAAAACCTGTCATAATTTTGGTGTTGATGTTTTTGCATTAACAATTTAATATTCATAAATATTTTTTTGTGTATGCGTTTTGCGCTAATGTCAATTTTCTTAAAAAGGAGGCAGAAATGAAAAAGATTTGCAGCGGATTTATTGTAATTATCTCAATTGCCCTGATGTCCGGCATTGCCATGGGGGTGGACAGCTCGTCGGCGGCACTCGGACAAAAATTGTTCAATGATGCCACACTGGGTAATTCCGCAAACGATAAATCCTGCAACAGCTGTCATCCCGGCGGGCAGGGGCTTGAAAAGGCGGGCGCTAAGCCAAAACTCGCCGGCATAATCAATAAATGCGTTACCGGCCAGCTCAAAGGCAAAAAAATAGATGGCCGGACCGTGGCGATGCGCTCACTGAAAATGTATGTTAAATCCTTCGAAAAGTTGTAACAAACCCGAAGTAGTAAGGGGCGGCCAACCTTTCCGGTCTTAACGGTCATGGAGATGGGAGCGGTTGGTCGCCAAGCCGTCACGGATTCAGGTTTGATTATTTACCGATGAGACTTGACAGAAACGGATATCTACGGTAATTCGTGAATATGCGGGCTGTCGCGTTTCTGGGACAGCCTTATGAATCAGCGCGTCGTCTCTGCCTTGGTCCGGCATATATGATCAGAGTTCGACCCTCTTTCCCGGGTAGACCTTTTTTGCAACATGCTGAAACGTTTTCTGGCCCACCTGCTTGACAGATTATCTCCCAAAGAAGGGCTGGTGCTGGTGCTTATGGCTATCATGGTCGGCGCCGGCACAGGTCTGGCCGCTGTGCTGTTCATCAAGTTTATTGCCCTGATCCATGATTTTTCATATACGAAACTGGTTTCCGTTTCCCTTGGCCTGGGACGCTTCTGGTTCATTATTATTCCGGTCCTGGGCGCGCTCCTGGGCGGTCCCATTATCGCTTATTTTGCCATGGAGGCCAAAGGCCACGGTGTTCCGGAGGTAATGCAGGCTCTGATGTTGCGCGGCGGGCGTATCAGACCGCGGGTCGCCCTTGCAAAGATTATTGCCTCGGGGCTTTGCATCGGCTCGGGCGGCTCCGCCGGCCGGGAAGGGCCGATCGTGCAGGTAGGCGCAACCCTTGGTTCCGCGGCAGGCCAGTGGCTGCATCTTTCCGATGCGCGTATCAAGAATTTGGTCTGCTGTGGAGCGGCGGCGGGTATCGCCGCCACTTTTAATGCCCCCATTGCCGGGGTGGTCTTTGCCCTTGAGGTGCTGATGGGTGAGCTACAGGTGGCCCTGTTCGGCAATGTGGTTATTTCAGCGGTTTCAGCATCTATCGTCAGCCGTGTTTTTCTGGGGGTCAGACCGGCTTTCGAGGTTCCCACTTATGTCCTGCATTCTTCCTGGGAAATCCTGTTTTACATGATACTCGGGCTTGTTGCCGCCCTGATCGGCATCATGTTTATCAGAATGTTGGATATTCTTGAAAATCTGTTTGATCAATGGCGGTTTCCTCTTGCTCTCAAGCCTGTTGTCGGCGCCTTGCTGCTGGGGATTCTGGCCTTTGCCTATCCGCATTTGTCCGGTATGGTGTCTATCTATCCGGCCGACTCCAGGCTCGGTATGCCCCTTATCGAGAATATGCCCCATATCTATGGTTCCGGATTCAGATTTTTGGATCAAGTACTACAGGGTAAGGCGTCTTTCTGGCTCTTGTTCATGCTGGTCTTTTTAAAACCATTGGCCACTTCGTTCACCCTGGGGTCCGGAAATTCCGGCGGCGTCTTTGCCCCGGCGCTTTTTACCGGTGCCATGTTCGGCGGTGTTTTCGGCTATCTGCTCAAGGCTATATTCCCCGACCTCGGTATTGAAATAGGGGCGTATGCGCTGGTCGGCATGGCTGCTGTTTTTGCCGCCGCCGCCCGGGCTCCGCTTACATCGATGCTCATTGTTTTTGAAATGAGCAACGATTATCGCCTGATTCTGCCCCTGATGGCCGCCGGCATG
>CAYWUR010000055.1:0-9268 GCA_964460745.1 uncultured Desulfobulbia bacterium
GTTGAAGACGGCTTTCAGGTTGCCGCCCTGGTACCCACCACCGTGCTGGCCGAGCAGCACGCCGCAACTTTCCGGGAACGATTTACGGGTTTTCCGGTCGAGGTTGAATGTCTGAACCGCTTCCGCTCCCCGGCCCAGCAACGCCGGATCCTCGCAAAATTGCAGACCGGCGCCGTGGACGTCATTATAGGTACGCACCGGCTGCTTTCCCGGGACGTTAAGTTTAAACGGCTGGGCCTGTTAATCGTGGACGAGGAACACCGGTTCGGCGTCAGTCATAAAGAAAAAATTAAAAGACTCCGCGCCGAAGTAGACATCCTTACCCTTACCGCCACACCCATCCCGCGCACACTCCAGATGTCGCTGCTCGGCATCCGGGATCTGTCCGTCATCAGTACGCCGCCGGCGCGCCGGCGTTCCATCAAAACCTTTGTGGCCCGCAATGACGATTTGGTTATCAAGGAGGCTGTTATCCGGGAATTGCAGCGCCGCGGCCAGGTGTTTATCGTCCACAACCGGGTACAATCAATCCGGCAGATGGCCGCCAAGGTGCAGAAACTGGCGCCGACCGCCCGGGTGGCGGTAGCGCACGGCCAGATGCCCGGTCGAAATCTTGAAAAAATTATGGTGGATTTCGTCAAAAAAGAACTGGACGTGCTGGTCTGCACGACGATTATCGAGTCCGGTCTCGATATTCCCAACGCCAATACCATCATTATCAACCGAGCCGATAGACTCGGTCTGGCGGAGATATATCAATTGCGCGGCCGGGTCGGCAGAAGCAGCGAACAATCCTATGCCTATCTGCTGGTGCCCTCTTTAGACGGTCTTACAAAAGATGCCAAAGACCGCCTGCGGGCTCTTATGGACTGTGGAGAACTGGGCGGCGGCTTCAAGCTGGCGATGAGCGATCTACAGATCCGCGGCGGCGGCAATCTTCTCGGCGTGTCACAAAGCGGTCATATCGCCGCGGTGGGCTATGACCTCTATCTTGATCTTCTGCAAAAAACCGTCGCCGACCTACAGCAGCAGTCCGACCGGCGGGAAGAGACAGTTGAGGTGGAGCCGGAGATAAATCTGCATATTTCCGCCTACATCCCGGCACATTACATTCCGGACACCGACCAGCGTTATATCGCCTATCGCCGAATATCGAGCCTGGCCACACATGAAGAAATTATCGACCTGCGGGATGAACTCAAAGATCGGTATGGAGCGCCGCCCCCGGAAACCGACAGCCTTTTTGAAATAATCACCCTGAAGATAGGCATGCGGTGCTTAAAAATTGCCAAGCTGGAGCAGGGCAAGGAGGCGTTGGTTTTCACCTTTAATGAACAGCCGTCGCTTAATCCCGAAAAGCTCTTACAATTCATTGCCAAAACAAAGAACAGGGCCCGGTTCACGCCGGAAGCCAGGCTTATCGTTCCCGTGCCGCCGGCTGTCCTTGCCGCGCCGGCGCCGCTTCTGGAGACCGCGGCAAATGTCCTGCGGGATCTTTTGTAAAAACAGCTGCTCACAGGGCGCCGAATCTTTCCGCGGTCACCCCGGATTACCGTTTTTCCCGCCTTATACGACGATATCGCGGCGCCGCGCACGCAATGGTTGGAATAATAATCAAGGTCGCCACTATCCCGCTCGCTAATCCGCTGATTACAGTTATGGCAAAGGGCTGAAAGATTCTTGAGCCCACGGTTGTGCCTATCGCGGTCGGCAGTAACGCGGCGATGGTGGTGAGCGTGGTAAGCAGTATGGGACGCAGACGAACGGAAGCGGCGGTCAGCAGGGCGTCGGCAATGTTTTTGCCGGCCGCCATCTCCCGGTTGGCGAAATCCATGAGAACAATAGCGTTGTTGACGGCAATGCCCACCAGGGTTATGGTTCCCATGCCCACGGATATGTCGATGCCCTGCCGCGAGAGAAACAGGCCAAGCAAAGCGCCGACGAGTGACAGGGGGACAGCCGCCAGAATAATAAACGGTTGGCCCCAGGAGCCGAACTGCATAGCCATGATGAGATAGATCAGCGCGACGGCGGCCAGAAAAGCAAAGGCCATTTCAATCGCCGTCTCAATAAGTACGTGGTATTGGCCGGTGAAATCGATGCTGTATCCTTGCGGCAAATCAATGACCTCAAATTGTCGCCGCAGATCCTTGACCACGGCAGGAATACTGCCTTCTACTTCCGCCAGCAGCGTAATCTGCCGCTGGCCGTTCAACCGGGTAATCGCTGCCGGCGCATGGCTGATATTTACCGCGGCAACACGTTCCAACGGCAGCCAGCCCCCCTGGGCGGTCCCGATCGGCAGTTGCCTGATCCGCTCAATGTCAAAAGACGCGGCGACCTCCATTCTTACCAACACGGCAACGTCCTCTTTTTGCCGGATAATCCTGGTCGCCTCCACCCCGGAACGCGCCGCCTCAAGTGTACTCAAAACAGTCGCGACATCCACGCCGTACCGGGCCAGGGCGGGGTAATTTATCCGCACGTCTATCTGAGGAATCTTCACCTTCGTATTGTTCACGACGTTGGCAACACCAGCCTCTTTGGAAAGCACGGCTTCCACCCGGTCGGCGAGCGACACGAGAGTGTTCATGTCGGTGCCGTAGATGGTAACGCCGAATAAAGCGGGCAGCCCGGAGAAACTCTCGTCAATCTTTTCCTGGGTCGGCTGATGGTAAAGAAAAACCACACCGTTCAATTTGGAATAGGATTCTTTCAGGGCTCGAATGATTTCCTCGACCGGCCTGGTTCTCTCTTTTTTGCGTTTCAGCTTGATAAGTAATTCTCCCTTGTTGACTCCTTCAATCTGATACCCGCGGCCCGGCGAACCTGTCCGTCGATAAACGCAGGAGACATCAATATCCGCCAGGGCGATCCTGTCGAGCGTATCACCTATCCGATTGCTCTCCGTAAGAGAGGTGCCCGGCGGCATGACATACTCGATAAGAACAGCGCCCTCGTCGATAGGCGGCAGGACGGAGGCCCTACCCGGAAACAGGGCCAGACCGGCCACTACCAGAGAGAGGGCGGCCGAAATCAAGACAAGCCGCTTATGCCGGAAAGAGAATCGCAAGGCAATATGCAGCGCCGCATCCAGGCGGGCGAGCAGCCGCGCCCCCGGGAAATCATCCCGGCCGACGGCAAGGCCCTTCATCCGGCTGAAAAGGGTCGGCGTCAACGTCAGGGACAGGAGCAGAGAGACAAGAAGCGCCGCGCTTATAGTCAGGCCGAAGGGCCGCATAAAAAGCGCGGCAAGCCCGGTCATCACGACAAGCGGCAGAAAGGCGGCCACCGTGGTAAAGGTCCCCGCGGCATCCGGCCCGGCAATCTCCAGGGTCCCTGCAATACTCGCTTCGACCGCTCTTGTGGTTAACCGCGCGTGGCGGGCAATATTCTCGGCCACGACAATGGCATCATCCACGATCATACCAATGGCCAGGGTCAGGGCTGTCATGGTAATCACGTTCAGACTCATTCCCAACCCCTGCATAATGGCGAGCGTGGCCAGAAAGGTGACGGGTATGGTAAGGGCAACGATGAAAGTCGGCCGAAGGGCGCCGAGAAAAAAATAAAGGACCAGGACGGCCAACAGGGCGCCGACGGCAAGATCATTGACGATTTCGTCCCGCGATTCCTTGATGATCTCGGACTGGTCGTAAAACTTCTTGACCCGCACCCCGGCGGGAAGAAGACTCGTGAGGCTGGCAAGCGCATCATCAACCCCGCGCACGACGCGAATCGTGCTTGCCCCCGGCTGTTTCCGGACAATCATCGCCACGGCCGGCCGCGCATCTCCATGAACCGTATAATGCCGGGGGGCGTGCCCTTCGAAGACATCCGCCACATCGCCTAATAAAACCGATTTTGTCCCATTATTACGGATTGGCAGGGAGCGGATGTCTTCGATGCTTTTGAGACGGGCATCACCGCGAATCAGATATTCCCGCCCGGACTGGTCAAGATAGCCGGTCACTGCCGATATGTTGTGGTTTTTCAATATTGCGACGAGATCATCCACGGCGAGGTGAAGGCGGATCAACACGTCAGGCTTGATTTGGACATAAAAGGCCCGTTGATCACCACCGAGTACTTCCACCGAGGAAACGCCGGGGGCGCCCATAAGGCGGCCGGCCAGGTCATGGCGGACGATGTTCCGGAGGGTCACCATATCCCCGCCGCCGTAAATTACGTAGCCGCAAACCTCCTGCAGGGTGGTGCCGATATTCTCAAGCCGGGGGGTAACGCCGACCGGCAGGCGGCCGGCAAGACGCGCCAGTCTCGCCTGCACGAGCTGCCTGGCATCGCGGACGGTCGTCCCCCAGCTGAATTCCGCGGTTACCTGCGAGATGCCCTGCACCGATGTGGAGGCAACCCGCTTGACGCCGGGGATACTCCGTATCTCGTTCTCTATCGGCCGGGAGACAAGCCGTTCCATATCAGCCGGCGAGGCGCCGGGATAATGGGTAATGATGTTAACGACCGGGATATCGAGGTTCGGGAACAGATCAACCGGCATATGTCTGCCGGCATACACGCCGGCCAGGGCCATGAATATGACCATGAGTATAGTCGCAATCGGCCTGTTGACAACCAGCCGCAGCACGGCGCGCATCAGTCCGCCACCTTGTAAATCTTGTTGAAGTCCCGGTGGAACAATTCGTAGGCGCCCCGGACAACCACCTCCTCCCCGTCCGTCAGGCCGGACATAATCTCAACCCAACCGTCGGCGACTATGCCGGTCGCCACATGCCTCCGGTGATAACCGGAGGAATCCTTCAAAAACACATAGGGCCGCTCTTCCTCGTCCCGCACAATGGCGTCTTGCGGGACGGCCGGCATTTTTTCATGCACCGCGAGGATAAGCGTACCGGTTACCGTCTGGCCGGGACGGAACGCTACAGCCGGATCAGGCCCTTCAATCCGGACGACGCTTGCTCCTGTTGCTGTCCTTTGCGGCAGAACAGCGGTTATGATTCCCTGAATAGAACTTCCTCCGGGAAGGTTGATAACCGCCCGCTTCCCTGCGAGTTCAACCTCTCCACCTTTGGGAAAAAGCGTGGCGGCAATGTAGATATGGTCTTGCGAGATAATTTCGGCCAGGGTGCCGCCCTTTCGCACTTCCTGGCCGACAGAGACCTTGCGGCTGGTAAACACGCCGTCAGCCGTTGCGCAAAGGTGAGTGGCTTCCTGCAGGCGTTGCAGCTCCTGTCCGGCGGCCTCCCGTTCGGCCTTGAGACGGGCCAGGGCGTCTTCGGCGGCGGCGAGTTCCTCCTGCTTCGCGAATTGTTGCGACACGGCGTCCCGCTTGATTTTCACCATCTGCCCGGCAAGCCTGACGCGCTCCCGCAGGGCGGTTGTTTTGTCGCGGAGAACCCGGCGGCGGCTATCGATCAACGGCCCGCCGATGGTAAACAGGAGTTCGTCCTCGGCCACCGGCATTCCGTCCTCGACGCCGATGGAAACGATCCGTCCTGACTCCAGGGCAATAATCCTTGTTTTGTTTTTGCTCTTAACCATGCCGAACCAACGGCGTGTCTCGGTAAAATCACGGCGTTGCGGCGCGGCGGTTTCAATAACGCCGGGCCGCGGCAGGGCGGCCGCGGCATGATCTTTATCCCTGGGCGGCCTTTTATGCAACACCGCCAGCGTGATGAGTACAAGAACGGCAATAACAAGAAAAATAAGGATTTTTCGTTTCATCCGGACATCTCCCCCTCGATTATCCGCCCGCGCTTTTGTGCCCCGCGGCTATTTGCCGACGGCCGTGGTTAATCCGTGGCAAGGTTTCGCAACCGGCATCTTCTCATTCGTAAGCGGTTACAGGGTGCCGCAGATCCGCGAAAGAGGCCTGTTCGCTATACACCGGGTATGCGTGCAGGCCGATGACAACGGAGATGCGGCGCCCTGTAACCGCTTACCACGAGGCCGTAACGGCCGGATGCAATCTCAAGCGCCACGCCGAGATCAACCATCCTCTGTTCCAGTTCGATTTTCTGGATTCGCCTGTCATATAGATTGTTCATCGCCGTGTCATAAGAGAACACATCAATCTGACCTGCATCCGCGGCACGACGAAGATTTTCAGCAAGAGTTTTTTGGGTGGCCAAGGATGCATCGATAGCGGTGAGTTGCCGCCGGGTAGCGTCGATGGCCGCTGTGAGCCGGTCTATGTCGGCGCGTGCCTCAAACAGCCTGGCGTTATACTCGTCAAAAAGTTGCCGGCGACTCGCCCGCTCTTTGGCAATACGCCCCTGGTTGCGGTCAAAAAGAGGAAGATTGATGCTCAGTCCCGCCCCGACCGTTTTAAGGGCGTCCGTGTCCCGGCCGCCGGTCAATTCGAGATTTATCTTGGGAAACCGGGAATTGACCGCGGCGCGAACCCGCGCTTCCCGGCTCTCATATCCAAGCCTGAGGGCCCGCAGATCAAGCCTTTTGGCCGCGGCATCTTTGAAAAGCGCCCCGGCAGACGGGCATTGCGGCAAGCGGGGAACAATATCTTCCTCAAGAGGAATAATTTTTTCGGGCGGCAGGCCAAGGGCGCGATTGAAGGCGCATCTTTCCTGGTCCATGGCCGCCTGCGCGTTAAGCGTGTGAGTTCCGGCTTCCTGTCGGCCGGTCGTCGCCGCCGCGAGAGCAAGCCGCGTTTTGACGCCCAACGCGACACCACGCCGCACGTCTTCCCACAATCGTAGCCGGGCTGTCTCCGCCTGTTTTGCCGCGGCAAGCAGTTTTTCGGCGATTATCAGACGGTAAGCGTGCAGGCGCGCGGCTTCCGCGACCTGCCATTCCTGCCAGGCGATATCAAGGTCTACCGCGGCGGTATGCGCCTTTGCCGCATCCAGGCGGGCGCTACGGGAGAGGAGGGAGGTAATGTCCCAACCCAGGCCAAGGCCGAAACTATTGACCCGGTCCCGGCTGTTTTCTCCTACAGGTATTCCCAGATCATAAGAAAGCCGGGGATTGGGCAGTATACCGGCCTGGAAAAGTTGGGCGGCGGCCAGCCCCCGCCGGTCACGGCCGACGCGCAGAATCGGATTGACGATAACGGCCATAACGGCCGCTTCGTCCGGCGATAAGCCGTCACGGTCATCGAACGGCACTGATTTTAAAAGAGGATGTTTGAACCCGGCGGCCTGGAGGCGCACTTCGCTCATGGCAGGGGGCCGCAGCCCGGCCTGAATTGTCTCGGGAGTAATAGGCATCGGCCGGTATACGGCGCAGCCGTCGAGTCCCAGAATAATCAACGTAATTGCCAGGCACGGCAGACGCATTTCAGGAAACCGTATCAAAGGCTGCTCCTCCAGAGGGTGAAAATATTCTACCGTCTAGGTGATTTACCAGGTTCTGCTTACCGTTATCCCGTATGAACCGTTATACGCGGTCGGCGATACGACCAAGCCGCTGTACGGCTCGGTGAAATAAAACCCGGCAATCACACCGACGGCCGCGCCGGCCATGACATCTTCGATAAAATGATTATCCGATTCAAGGCGGCTGTAACCTACAAAAGACGCGCCGATATAGGCGGGCACGGCATATTTGAAACCGTATCTCTTATGAATAAACGCGGCGCCCTGAAAGGCGGCGGACGTATGCCCCGAGGGAAAAGATTTATCTCCGCCGTTGGGCCTTTTTTTATCAACCGCGTATTTCAGCCCCCGGGTTACCACGAAAGAGGTGAGAAAAGATTTGTAGAATTGTAAACGTCCATCCTCGTCTTTTGCGTAAAACGTTCCTCCATAGGCAAGGGCGGGAATTACAAATTGCAGGACATCGCCGGCTTTTTCAATTTTATCGGCAGCTCTTGCCGCCGGCGGCATAGCAATCACGCCGCATATGAGAACAAGAACAACCAGCCATAAAGCCCGCCGGCCTGCTGAATAAGTTTCAATATTTTTCATTTTTCCCTTAAGCGGCTGCCGCGGGAGAGTTGCGGCGCCGGCAAACTTTTAACGGATAGAGGCTTCGTGAGGCTATATCCACCCCGCTGAACTGTTACAAAAGATATACCTAATATAAGCCTTGCAATTTACCGGAACTTGTCTCCGAGTTTACCTTTTGGTAAAGTTGATGGCGTCGTAAGAATTCCGATCTACCGCGTCGTGGAGCATTTTCGGAGTCTGCGCTTACCTGTTCGCTCGGCATACCACATGTATAGCCTCGCTCTCAAAAATACTCCTCTCCTTGTACCCCAAGGGCACTTCCTGCGGGGCGTATATCGAAATTCTTACTTAGCCATCGCGAGTCCATCAAAGTTGAAGACCGTTATTGAAGGAAGGGCTTGTGCGGCAGGAACACAGTAAAAACGCTGCCCGCGGCAGTGCTTTTTACGGTAATGTCACCGCCGTGAGCCCGGATAATGGCCAGCGCCAAGCTCAAGCCGAGGCCGCTGCCGGCGGTTGAGCGACTTTTGTCGCCGCGATAGAAGCGATCAAAGACCCGGGTGATATCCTTCTCATCCATGCCCGCGCCGGTATCGGTGATTTTCACCTTCACCCCCACTGCGACCGCATCGACAGACAGGCTCACCGTGCCGCCGGGGGGCGTGTATTTGATGGCATTGTCCAGCAGGTTCGCCATAACGCGCTGCAGCCGCGGCCGATCGCCGGGTATCATAACAGCCCGCGGCGGCCTGGCCAGACGGAGGAGGATGCGTCTATCCTCGGCCGCCGGCGCAAACAGGTCCGCGGCCTCTTCGACAATTTTACAGATATCCACAGGCGCGACGGCAAGTTCGGCGACACCGGCGTCGGTCTTGGCAATCTCCAGCATCGTGCCGATCATCTCGATCAGCTCATCGCTGCCGTCAATGATCGCCGCCGCCATTTCTCGATACTCATCAAGATCGCCGTCGCCCCGCAGGGTTGTCTCGGCAATGCCGCGCATGCGCGTCACCGGGGTACGCAACTCGTGAGCGACATTATCGGTTATCTGTCGCAACTCATTTAAAAGCGACTCTATCCGCCCCAGCATGTCGTTAAATGCATGAACCAGGGCGCTTATTTCCTCCCCTTCGTCGGCCAGCGCCACCCGCTGCCCGAAATCATGCCTTCCTATCCGGGTCGCCGTTTCCGCCACCCTTTTGACGCCCGACATGGCTTTTCTGGCCAGCAACCAGCCGACGAGACCGCCGCAGCCCAGCATTATTACAAGGGCCGTGCCAAAGGTTTCCCGGTATCTCTTAAGCAAAATTTCGTCGCCCTCGAGAGTGATGCCGACCTTGATCACGTTGCCGTTCGCGGCTGACAAGGAAAGCACTCTTGCCTGA
>CAYWUR010000056.1:0-9227 GCA_964460745.1 uncultured Desulfobulbia bacterium
AAGGAGTTCCCGAACATCTACGCGGTCGGTGTCGCCGTCGCCTATCCACCGGTAGATGAGACTCCGGTTCCCGTGAATTTTCCCAAAACCGCCCATATGACGGAGCAAATGGCCGTCATGGCCGCGCACAATATCGTCGCGGACATCCGGGGCGGCAAAAGACCAGCGCCGCGAGACCTCTGGGTGGATTGCATTATGGATATGGGCGCCACGGGGGCTCACATGCGGGCCGATCCGGTACGACCGCCGCGCAACCTTACCAAAATGAGCGAAGGGAAACGGTGGCTCTGGGCCAAAAGGTTTTTTGAAAGATATTACCTTTGGCGAGCCGGCCGCGGGAAAACAATATCCGGCAGTTGGGGATGGTAATTAAAGACGGGAGGATTGATTTATGAATCTTGCTATTGTAATTTCAACGAATGAAGCGGAGGCGGTTTTTAACGCCCTGCGACTGGGCTGTTTCGCTGCCGGAGAGGGAGATGATGTGGGCATCTTTCTTGTCGGCAAGGGCGTGGAACTCGACAGGATTACGGATGACCGGTTTGATGTCCGCTCTCAGGCGGAAGTGTTTCTTGGTGAAGGGGGAAGCATCATGGCCTGCGGCACATGCCTGAAACTGCGCGAATCCGGCGGCTCTGATCTTTGTCCCTTGTCAACAATGAAAGATCTCTATGAACTTATCCGCAACGCCGACCGCGTGGTAAGTTTTTAGGAAAGGAGGCCGACACTGTGCTGGAACATGTAACAAAGTTGGCCTTGGACCGGCCCAAGACCGTTATCGCGGTGACCGTGCTGCTGACGATTCTGTTCGCGCTGCAATTTTCCAAAATCACGATTGATACCGATCCGGAAAATATGCTGGAACCGGGTCAGGCGGATCGAGTTCTTTATGACCATATGAAGGACGAGTTCGGCGTCCATGACATGATAGTGGTCGGCATTGTCGACGAAAAGGGGATTTTCCGGCCCGAGCCGTTGCAACGCGTCGCCCGGGCCACGGCGGAAATTCTCAAGATCAAAGGCGTGATCATTCCGGACGTTGTAAGCCTGACGACCACCACCAACGTCAAGTCCGCCGGTGGACTACTGGATGTGCATCCGGTTATGCGCGATGTTCCCCCGGATGCGGCTGGTATCGCCCTGATCCGCAAGGATATCGCGGAGAATCCCTTTCTGCATGAAAAGATCGCCTCGAACGACGGCACGGCGCTGGCGCTCTATATCCCGATCCGGGAAAAGCGTATGAGTTACCGGATCGCCGGCGAGATTAAAACAATCCTGCAGCGCACGCTATTGCCCGGCCAGAAATATTATCTGGCCGGCCTGCCCGTTGCCGAGGATACCTTTGGGCACGAGATGTTCATCCAGATGGCCGTCGTTGCCCCACTGGCCTTCCTGGCCATCATGGCGCTTGTGTTCCTGCTTTTTCGTCGGGCCGCTTTCCTCGTGCCGGTCGGCATGGACGCCATGTTTGCCGTGATCTGGGCCATGGGGCTGCTCATCGGGACGGGGCATACCGTTCATATCATGAGTTCCATGATTCCGGTTTTTCTCATGCCCATCGCCATTCTGGACGACGTCCATATTCTGAGCGAGTTTTTCGACCGTTACCGTCTCCTGGGAGGGGACAAACGGCGTGCCATAATCGAGGGGATGCGGCCCCTTTACCGGCCAATGCTCTTTACATCTCTCACTTCGGCGGTCGGTTTCGCCTCGCTGTCTCTGGCCGACATTCCTCCGGTCCGGGTGTTCGGCCTTTTTGTCGCCTGCGGGATTATGGCTGCCTGGCTTTTTTCCATGACGATGGTGCCGGCTGTCATCAGCCTGATGAGCGACGAACGGCTGAAGCGTATCCTGCCGCGCGAGAACGTTCGCTCCCGCGTGTCCGTGCTGGATCGTTGTCTTGGTTTTATCGGGCGGTTGGCTTTTTCAAGGGCGAAGACGGTCCTGCTTGTGAGTGCGCTGCTGATAGCCGCCGGAGTAACGGGCGTGCTGCGTCTACAGGTTAACGACAACCCGGTTCGATGGTTTAAGAAGGCCCACCCCGTGCGGGTTGCGGACCGGGTGATGAATCGTCTCTTCGGTGGCACCTACATGGCCTATCTCGTGGTGGAAGGTGCCGAAGCGGGAGCGGTCAAGCGGCCCGAGGTCGTTTCCTATATCGCCCGCGTTCAGGCGCACCTCGAAAAAGATCCTCTGGTTGGTAAAACCTCGTCGGTCGCCGATATTGTCAGGCGGATCAATCTCGTCCTGCACGATAATGATTCCGCCTATTACAAGGTGCCGGCAACCGCGGAAGCCGTGGGGCAATTTCTTTTTCTCTTCCAGTCCTCGGGGGATCCCGACGACCTGGACAACTTCGTGAACCGCACCGCCGACAAGGCCGACATATGGATACAGATGAAGAGTGGCGACAATCAGGAAATGCAGGCGCTGGAGGAACGCCTGGCCGGGTTCGTCCGAGCAAATCCGCCACCCGCCGGGGTGAATCTGCGATGGTCCGGTCTCACGTATATCAACAAGGTGTGGCAGGATCTTATGGTCGTGGGCATGCTTAAGGCCATCCTGGGAAGTTTTGCCGTTGTATTTTTTCTCATGCTCATTGAGTTCCGTTCTCTTGCCATGGGCGTTCTCTCCATGATCCCGCTGGGCCTGGCGATTCTTTTTTCTTATGGCCTTGTGGGGTGGATCGGCAAAGACTACGATATGCCCATCGCGGTCTGTTCTTCCCTCTCCCTCGGGTTGGGCATCGACTTTGCGATCCATTTCCTGCAACGTTTCCGCCGGTACTACCGGGCGCACCCCAACCTGCATGAAACGAACCGCTATATGTTCGGCGAGCCGGGTCGGGCCATCGCCCGCAACGCCATTGTCATAACGCTGGGTTTTCTCCCCCTCGTCGCGTCGTCGCTTACGCCGTATGTGACCGTCGGCGTATTTTTCGCCCTCCTGATGGTGTTCAGCACGTCGACCACCCTTTTCATCCTGCCTGCCGTTCTTCGAATCGTCGGGCCCCGTATTTTGAAAGGATAATTGTCATGCGATCCATGAAATTCAAGATATATTTTATAAGCGTCTGGACGCTTGTGTTCTGTTCCCTTGCGCTTGCCCGGGCAACACCGGGGCTCGGCCGGACAAAGAGCGCCCGGCCGGCAGCCGAATCCGCCGGCGGGATGCCGCTTGGCCCCGCGGCAATCATCAAGCGTTCCCAGATAGCCTTTTACTATGCCGCGGATGACATGAAAGCCAGGGTGAGGATGGAGCTCACAGACAGGAACGGCGGCCGGCGTACTCGTGTGATGACCATGCTGCGCCGGGATGAAAGCGATGGGGGCAATCAGAAGTACTTCATCTATTTTCACGAACCGGGCGACGTCCGGCGGATGGTCTTTATGGTCTGGAAGTATCCCGAAAAAGAAGATGATCGCTGGCTCTTCGTTTCGGCGGTGGATCTTATTCGGCGTATCGCCGCCGATGACAAACGCTCAAGCTTCGTGGGCTCTGATTTTACCTATGAGGATGTGTCAGGCCGGGACGTAAGCGCGGATGCCCATAAATTGCTGAGGCAGGAAAAAATCGGCGAACGGACTTGTTACGTAATTCAGAGTATGCCCAAGACGGCGGCTGATTATATCCGGCGCGTTTCATGGATCGACCGGAAGACTTTCCTGTCTGTCAGGGAAGAGTATTTCGATGCCCAGGAGCAACTCTTCAGGGTATTTACGGCGGATCGAATCGACAATATAACAACGGGCAAAGGCGGCAACAGGAGGGTCTGGCCGACCGTCACGAAGCGCACCATGAAAAATGTCAAGACCGGTCATCGAACCGAGGTCACCCTCGAATCGGTCGCATACAACCTGGGATTGCAGGATAACGACTTCAGCGAACGACGCATGCGCCGGCCACCGGGTTCGTGGATCCGCTGAACATGAACGTGAACGCGGCAACGCCTGGCCGCCGGAAGTAAACCGGGATGCGATTAAGAGGTATACATCCAGAAGCGATACTCTTCATTCTATTGCTGATTCTGCCGGGCATTGCCTTTGGGCGGAGCGGCGTTAATGTTGATATTAACGGCTTCTTTCTGGGTAACTTCGCCGGCCGGCTTACCGGGCAAAGACCAGACGGAGACGAAAGCAGCGGTTTCCTGCTTGCCGAGGAGCGTCTGCGTCTGGACGTCAGCGCCTGGCCGGAAATTATGGAGGCGTCTGCGAGAGTCAAGGGCGACTTCTTTCACGACGCTGTCAGCGGTGAATTTGATATCGATCTTCGGGAGGCTTATCTTGACTACAGCACCGGGGATTTCGACTTCCGCCTCGGCCGGCAAATTGCCACGTGGGGCGTGGGGGACCTTATTTTCATCAATGACGTTTTCCCCAAGGACTGGGAGTCGTTTTTTTCCGGCAGACCGCTGGAGTATCTCAAAATCGGTGTAGATGGATTCCGGCTCCGGTACTCCTCGAATATCATCAATGCGGTGCTGTTCGTTATCCCCTTTTTCGAGCCGGACCACCTTCCTACGGCGGCGCGCTTCTCTTTTTTTGATCCATTCGTCCGGGTCCCGGCGCGGGAGGAAAAGAAACCGACCGTAACATATGAAAATACGGAAGCGGCTTTAAGGCTTTATCGAAAAATATCGAATATTGATGTTTCGTTGTACGCCTATCGGGGATTCTGGCGGACGCCGGGCATACATCCCGACAACCTCGTCGATCCCGCCCGCGTGACCGCATTTTATCCCGCGCTGTCCGTCTATGGGGTGAGTGTCCAGGGGCGTATTTTTAGAGGCGTTTTCAGCTTCGAGGCCGGGTACTATGATTCCCGGGATGACGAAGATGGCGACGACCCGGAGACCGCCAATTCCCAGGCCCGTTTTCTCGGCGGCTATCAACGGCGGATCTGGCGGGACGCCGATTTGGAAGTGCAGTATTACGCCGAGGTCATGGCGGATTATTCCGCCTATCGAAAATCTCTGCCAGCCGGCTTCCCGGCGCGGCGGGAATACCGGGACGTCGTCACGTTCCGGCTCGATCAGTTGCTGGCACACCAGGCGTGGAAGATATCCATGATATGCTTTTACAGCCCTGCTGAAAAAGATTATCTTCTGCAACCGCTGACGACTTATAAGTTTTCGGATAGTCTGGCCGTCACGGCGGGGGCCAATATTTTCGGCGGCAAACAGAACTGGACTTTTTTCGGTCAGTTCGACAAGAACGATAATGTCTACTTATCGCTACGCTTCGATTTCTGAGAGATTCTCGCCATAGACAGTTTGACTGTCCTTATAAACATTTGATGAACACGTAACAAATGTGCCGATGGCTAAGTAAGAATTTCGATATACCAGGAGTGGGGGTATTGCGAAAGCGGAAGCATACATATGGTATGTTGAGCATTTCGCGATCCGCCACGACGCAGTAGATCGGAATTGTTACGACGCCATCAACATTTCGGCAGCAGAAAAATAAGCGCCACAATAATAATCAACCCCAGGAGACGCTGCATGGTTTTAGGGGAGAAGCGGTTGGCGCCCAGAAAAGAACCGGTATAACCGCCGATGGCGACGCAGGCCAGAAGGGGCGCCAGCACCGAAAGTGGCGGAATTGGCTGGCTGCCTAAGCGGGCGGCGAGACCGGCCAATGAATTGACCCATATAAAGAAGGCGCCGCAGGCCGCGGCTTCCTTCTGATTGCCCAGCCCTAAAATGACGATGAGCGGGATCAGATAGATGCCGCCGCCCAGGCCGAGGGCGCCGCTGATAAACCCCAGGCCGGCGCCGATCACGAGTGAAATAAGCAGTCCTGCTGTCTTTCCGGGGCTGGCCATGGCCTTGAATGAAGAAAAACAATAGATGCGCAAGGCAACAATACTCAGGAAGATAAACAATAATATATGAAACAGTCTGGCCGGCAGGTGGACAGTGCCGCCGAGCCAGGCAAAAGGGATTGACGAGGCAAGAAACGGTAAAATAAGCCGTAGACGGGCATGTTTTCCCTTGAAAAAATTCCACATCCCCAGGGTGCTGACCATAATATTCATGGACAGCGAGACCGTGGGAATCAGCAAATAGTCCACCCCGAATATGGTCAACAGGGCGATATAGGACGAGCCGCCGGCCAGCCCCACCGATGAATAGAGAAAGGCCACCCCGCCGAAAAGCACGGCCAGAAACCAGGAGGATATGAGTAGATGTTCCATTGCAAGTGTCCTCTTTATAAAGCGGCCCGTTAACGCCGTTGTCTTCCGTGATCTGCTGCAAGCGGTAAGTACTGCAACTTTACGCCATAACAATACTTGTGCAAAGTAGATAATTAAGAAGAACTTGGAGTTTATTCTCTTGACAGTATCCGCTTATGCGGATAAACGTGGTGTATGCTGATAGCCACACAACTTTTTAAAGCCCTGTCGGAAGAAATTCGACTCCGAATCCTCGCGTTACTCGGCGGCGGCGAACTTTGCGTCTGTGATTTAATGGCGGCCCTTGACCTGCCGCAGTCTACCATCTCTCGCCATCTGGCCTATCTGAAAAATGCCGGGTGGGTCGAGGGAGAACGGCGGGGGGTCTGGATGTACTACCGTCTGGCAGAAAAAAAAGATGGGTTCCATGAAGGGTTGCTGAAACTACTTGCCTTGTATCTCCCCCAAACAAAAGAGGGCGCCGCCGACAAGATTCAACTGGCGTCTTTTTTGAAACAAAAGGGCAAAACCACCTGTAGGTAAAAACATGGCGGAAAATGTCAAAAAACTATCATTTCTGGATCGCTTCCTGACTCTGTGGATTTTTCTGGCCATGTTTGTCGGCGTCATGGGCGGCTGGCTTTATCCCGGGATTCGTGATGTGATAAACAGATTTCAGATCGGCACTACCAACATTCCCATTGCCATCGGCCTGATTCTGATGATGTATCCGCCACTGGCCAAGGTGCGCTACGAAAAACTGCACGAGGTTTTCCGTAACTTCAAGGTGCTTGCCCTTTCTCTGGTACAGAACTGGATCATCGGTCCGATTTTAATGTTTGGCCTTGCCTTTGCCTTTCTCTCCGGCCGGCACGAGTATATGGTCGGGCTGATTCTTATCGGTCTTGCCCGCTGTATTGCCATGGTTATCGTCTGGAACGACCTTGCCGCCGGCGACACCGAATACTGCGCCGGACTTGTGGCCTTTAACTCCATCTTTCAGGTCCTTTTCTTCTCGGTTTACGCCTGGTTTTTTATCACCATCCTGCCGGAGTGGTTCGGGATGGAGGGCGCGGTGGTCGATATCTCCATGGGACAGATCGCAAAAAGCGTTTTTATCTATTTAGGCATTCCCTTTCTCGCCGGCATGTTCACCCGTCTGGTCGGGGTCAAGCTCAAGGGCGAGGAGTGGTATAAGGAAAAACTGATTCCGAAAATCGGGCCGGTAACCCTGGTTTTTCTCCTCTTTACCATCTTGGTCATGTTTTCCCTCAAGGGTGAATATATCGTCCAGCTGCCTTTTGACGTTATCCGGATTGCGATTCCTCTGAGCATCTATTTCCTGGTCATGTTTCTGGTCTCTTTCTACATGTCGCGCAAGGTCGGGGCCACCTATGAACAGGCGACGACCCTGTCCTTCACCGCCGCCTCCAACAATTTTGAACTGGCCATCGCCGTGGCCATCGCCGTCTTCGGCATCAATTCCGGTGAGGCCTTCGCCGCGGTTATCGGCCCCCTGGTCGAGGTGCCGGTGCTTATTTCCCTGGTTAACGTGGCATTCAGGTTTAAAAAGAAATACTTTCCATATGTAAAAGAAACGCCGACCGGTATCTGTCATGTCAGCTGCGAACCGTAAAATCAGAATTCTCTTTTTATGCACCGGCAACTCCTGCCGCAGTCAGATAGCCGAAGGTTGGGCGAGACATCTGCGAGGTGATGCTATAGAGGCTTATTCCGCCGGCGTTGAAAAACATGGATTGAATCAGCTGGCAATCGAGGTCATGGCCGAGGCCGGAGTGGATATATCCGGGCAGAAGTCCACCTTGATCGAGGCGTTGCCGGTTAAGAAGTTTGACTATGTCATAACTCTTTGCGGCCATGCCAAAGAGACCTGCCCCTTCTTTCCAGGCAAAAATATGCACAAGGGGTTCGACGACCCGCCGAAGCTGGCCGCCGACGCAAAAAGCAAAGAGGAGGCCCTTGTCCATTACCGGCGGGTGCGGGATCAGATCCGGGATTTTGTCATGACCTTGCCCGCCGTCCTTGACGAGGACCTGAATAAGTAACGGCTACGTCTTGATTTATAATTTTGTTGCCGACTTATGTCCGGCCCGTTATTGGGAAAATAGACGATCCGGCCCTCTGGAGAACGGACGGTAATGAACCTTGCCGAATATTGCAGTTGGTGCTATTTTGTTATTTGTCCATCATAATTAGAGTGTGCTTTATTTGGCAGCGGAAGAAAGAAAATATTTTGGGGGCATATAATGATTTATTCAAAGGAAGTGGAGGAGATGTGCAAGGTGGCCCAGGGTCCCGGGCACGGTCCGGCGCCTATTCCCCAGGAAGGCGGCTGGACTCAGGCTCGGGAAGTTACCGATATCAATGGTTTTACCCACGGGGTAGGCGGTTGCGCTCCCCAGCAGGGGGCCTGCAAGCTGACCCTTAATGTCAAGAACGGCGTTATTCAAGAGGCTCTGGTTGAAACCGTGGGCTGTACCGGCATGACCCATTCCGCCGCCATGGCCTCGGAGATTCTGCCCGGCAAGACCATTCTGGAGGCATTGAATACCGACCTGGTTTGCGACGCCATCAATGTTGCCATGCGGGAACTGTTTCTACAGATTGTCTATGGTCGCAGCCAGTCCGCTTTTTCTGAAGGTGGGCTGCCGGTGGGCGCCGGCATGGAGGATCTTGGCAAGGGATTGCGGAGTGTCACCGGTTCCATGTACGGCACCACGGTCAAGGGACCCCGGTATCTGGAGATGGCGGAGGGATATATAAAGGAACTGGCTCTGGATGCCAATGATGAAATCATCGGCTATTCCTTTGTCAATATCGGCCTGATGATGGACGCGGTTAAAGACGGCGTTGACCCGGCCGCCGCATTGGAAAAGGCATCCGGTACCTACGGCCGTTTCGAGGAAGCGGCCAGGACTGTTGATCCCCGCAAGGAATAAGGCGTAAAAGTTCACCGGCCGCCCCATCTGGTCGCGCTCCGGCCCTGCAATATACAGGGAGTATAATTGCAGAACCGGATCACGCCC
>CAYWUR010000057.1:0-9073 GCA_964460745.1 uncultured Desulfobulbia bacterium
CGCTTACATCCCGTGGTGTTTCTAACCCCTGAGGTGTGGTTTGTTGATCGCTAACACTCCGGCCTTAGCCTTCGGGGCTCTTGTCCGGCGCTCGGCACACCCACTTTTTGCTTGACTAATTTCACCAGCAATTGTATCAGTGATAATCATTTAATGTACTGATTCTATAGCCAATACAGGAGATGCTTAGAATCGTTTTTTTGTGTGCGGCGATTGTCCGCGTCGGTAAAATTGCTTGATCGACAAACTCTGGAGGCATAACAATCATGGCAGATCGCGAAACCGGAACCGTCAAGTGGTTCAACAACAGTAAGGGTTATGGTTTTATTGAACGGGAACAGGGAGAAGATGTTTTTGTACACTACAATTCGATCCGCAGTGACGGTGGTTTTCGTACACTGGATGAAGGTCAGCGGGTGGAGTTTTCAGTCAGTCAGGGGCAAAAGGGTCTACAGGCTGACGATGTAATCGGTATAGAATGAAATTGCTTTATTCACACATCAGGTTAAATTAATCATAACCCCTCCCGACCAGGTCCGGGAGGGGTTATTTTTTTAAAGACCATCAAGGACTTGAGTGATGAGAAAAATTCTCATAAATTTGGCGTTTCTGATCGCGATTCTTTTTTTTGGGACCGCCGGTTACATGATGATCGAAAACAGCTCCTTGCTGAACGGGCTTTACATGACCGTGATCACCATTACCACCGTAGGTTTCCGCGAGGTTATCCACCTGAGCGCCGGCGGGAAATATTTCACAATCATTCTTATTTTTATAGGAGTAGGCTTTGTATTATATCTGTTCAGCAACATCACTGAGGCTATGATCGAAGGAGGTCTACAGACCATCTTCGGGAGGAGAAACTTGATGAAGAAACTGGCTAAACTTAAGGACCATTATATTGTCTGCGGTTTCGGTCGAATCGGCAAGGTTATCTGTAAATTTCTTGAGGAAAATAAGCGCCCCTTTATAATCATTGAGAATAATCCCAAGGAAATTAAGGCAATTGAAAAACTTGACTATTTGTATATCGAAGGGGAGGCATCGAACGACGATATCCTGACAATGGCCGGCATTAAGCGCGCCAGAGGTCTTATCGCCGTGGTTTCCTCGGATGCCGACAACGTGTATATAATCCTGTCGGCAAAAGAGTTGAATCCGTCGCTGTTCGTTATGGCGCGGTCCAGCGGGGTGGCAAGCACGGAAACCAAGTTATTGCGGGCCGGGGCCGACAAGGTTATCTCCCCTTATTATATCGGCGCCTGTAGAATGGCCCAACTACTCGTCCGCCCCACGGTAATCGATTTTATCGACCTGACCGTGCATGCCGGCGAGTTAGGCCTGCGGCTCGAGGAACTTCTGGTTTCGGAAAAGGCATCTTTTGTCAATATGACATTGCTTGACTCTGAAATCAGAAAGGAATTCGACCTTATTGTGGTGGCGATAAAAAGAAATCAGGGCGAGATGCTGTTCAATCCCATCCACAGCACCGTAATTCTTCCCGGTGATATTCTCATCGTCCTGGGGGAACATGAACAAATTAAAGCGCTTGAACAAAATTTGTAGAAGTTCATGCAAAACTGGCAAAGCATACTGCGGAAAAGCATCAATCAGCCCGGTCAACTGGCAAGGCTTTTCAATATCGACCCCGAACCTCTGGAACAGGTGGCAGCCACCTATCCGATGCGGATTAATCCGTATTACCTGAGCCTTATCAAAAAGCCGGGCGACCCCCTCTGGCGGCAGGCCGTCCCCGATGAACGCGAAATCAATGATCATGTCTGTCAGGTTGACCCGTTAAATGAAGAAAACTTAAGCCCGGTACCCAATCTAATCCACAAATATCCGGACCGAGCCCTCTTTTTAGTAAACAATCAATGCGCCATGTACTGCCGCTTTTGTACGCGGAAACGCAAAGTCGGAACCAGCAGAATGATTATCAATCGGGAGACGGTGCAAGCCGGTCTCGATTACCTCCGAAAAACCAAGGAGATCAGGGATGTTCTTATTTCCGGCGGTGACCCGCTCCTGCTCGGCGATGAGCAACTGGAAGAGATCCTGACCGCCGTCCGGCGTATTGCCAGCATCGAAATAATCAGGCTTGGCAGCCGCGTGCCCTGCACACTGCCCATGCGCATAACAACCCGATTGACAAGGCTTCTGAAAAAATATCATCCCCTCTATATCAACACCCACTTCAACCACCCGGCCGAAATCACGCCGGCCGCGGCTCTGGCTTGCAACCGTCTGGCCGATGCAGGTATTCCCCTGGGCTGTCAGACCGTACTTTTGCGCGGTGTTAATGATGATCCGGCCGTCATGAAAAAATTGATGCACAAGCTATTATTAATCCGCGTCAAGCCCTATTACCTCTTTCAAGCCGACATGACTAAAGGGACCGACCATTTCAGGACCTCGATCGCAACGGGAATCAGGATTATTAAATCTCTTATCGGCCACACCTCCGGCCTGGCGGTGCCTACCTATGCCGTCGATGCGCCGGGCGGCGGCGGCAAGATTCCGTTAATACCGGATTACGTCAAACAATCACAGGGGAAAGATCTGGTCTTCAGTAATTACCGGGGCGCAACCTATACTTACACCAATGCGGAGTAAGTGGAGACAGCCGTAGTTGAGTAAATTGACAGTAAGAGGCAGAGGCATGCAAAGAAAAATTCTGGCGGCGGTTGACGGCTCGGTATACAGCTCCAATATCCTGCACTACCTGAGCCGGCTTTTTAAAGGGCAGAACAATGTTTTTTTCAACCTTCTCTGCGTGGTGCCCGGCGGGCCGTTTGTTCCCGGCCGGGAGTGGTTGGATGAGCAGGAAATTATCACCGCCATGCAGCCGGCCGCCAGAAACCGCTATGCCGCCGCCGGGCATTATATGAAAAGCGCCACCCGGCAACTTATTCGCAACGGCATTAACCCCGAACAGATCTCCACCCAGGTACGGATTTCCAGAATTGACGTGGCGACGGATATACTCAATGAGGCGAGAAAGGGTCTCTATGACGCGCTTATTATCGGCCGGCGCGGTCTAACCAAACTGGAGGAACTGATTATAGGCAGCGTCTCCACCTCGGTACTTGAAAAATGTCACAATGTGCCGATCTGGATTGTCGACGGCAAGATCGACTCACACAAATTTCTGCTGCCGGTGGATGAGACCCCGCATGCCCTGCAAGCGATCGAGCGCCTCTGCTTTATCCTTAAAGGGAATCCCTATGCCGAGGTAACCCTTTTCAATTCACCATCCATGTTTGCCCGTAAATCCGCCGTCGAACCGGAATTTTTTTATGAACACTGGGAAAAAGCCTGGTGCGATCTACACCTGAGCGGGCCGGACAGCCTTTTCCATGCGCCCGAACAACTCTTGCTGGAAAACGGTTTTCCCCGCGACCGGATACACAGAATACACACCAGCATGGGCATCGATCCCAGCCGCCAGATCCTCCGCCAGGCCTTAATCGATGATTTCGGCACCATCGTCATGGGCCGGCGGGGAAAAGATGTTAAAAAGGGCATCTTCAGAGGTGTCTCGGACAGAGTTATACTTATGGCTGAAGAAGTCGCCATCTTGATCGTCGGCTGACACTTACGCAAAGAAAGACCGGTCTCCGGGATTGACTTTTTTACTAATACATTATTAACTGGGTAGAAAGTGCTTCATCCCGCCCGCGGCAATGGTTTATCATAAAGTAACAGTAAAATTGCTTGGAAACGATCTTAGCCGCTAATTTCTACCGAGGAGAAGAAAGCCATGGCAAATAAGCTTACCCAATCCCTATTTTGTGGCGCCGTCATCATTCTTTTTGTTATAAGCTGTCTCTCGCCGGTCAAAGCGCAGGGCCGCTCCCGAAAAAAACTGCCCCCGTATGAATACGGCACGGTGGTTATAGATCAATTCTCCGAGGCAAACAAAATGGCGCCGGTAATCTTTCGGCACTGGGTACACCGTTCCAAAAATACCTGCCGGCTTTGTCACGTTGATATTGGTTTTTCCATGAAAGCGGGCGCTACCGGCATTCGCGAAGAGGACATCAGGGCCGGTCGTTACTGTGGCGTCTGCCACAACGGCAAGGATGTTTTCGGCTGGGAGCAAAAAAACGTATTGGGAAAAACTGAAAAAAACTGCGACAGATGCCACTCCAGATATCCGGTCGGCATGGATTCAGCCATAAAGAACAAATTTTTTAAACTGGCCTCGACCTTACCGAGAGGACGTTTCGGCAACGGCATCGAGTGGGTCGAAGCGGAAGAGAAGGGCCTGATCAAACCCAAGGATTTTATTGAAGGCGTTTCGTTCCCGCGCTCTAAAATGAGAAATTATAAAGGCGAAATCGATATCACCGCTAAACTCGCCGGGCTGCCGGATATAATTTTTTCACATAAAAAACATTCGGTGTGGAATGGTTGCGAATTGTGCCATCCCGACATCTTCACCTTAAAATCCGGCGCTACAAAATTTACGATGGTGGATAATTTCAACAATAAATACTGCGGTGTCTGCCACGGCAAGGTGGCTTTTCCGTTGCGCGACTGCGGGCTATGTCATGCAAAACCACTTCCCTGACATGACATTTTCGAAAACTCAAAGGCGCGTAATAAAACTGCTGACCATCCTCTCTCTGACCCTATGCCTGCTTTTTCTCGGGAGTAACACGGGCTGGTCATTATCACGTCTTGAATTCGGGCAGTTGCTGCGCATGGTTCCACCGGCCGGCCCGCCGGAGACCTATGGGAACGTAATATTGCAAAACCGCGGCAGCAAAAGGAGAATGGCGCCGGTTATCTTCTCGCACTGGAGTCATCGTGCCAGATATAAATGCAAAGTCTGCCATATGGAATTAAATTTCAGCATGCCCAGAGGCGGCAGCGTCATTACCAGGGGGGGTAATCTTGCGGGAAGGCATTGCGGCGCTTGCCACAACGGCAAAATCGCCTTTTCCGTTCGTTATGAAGAACCCAGGCATTGCAAGCGCTGCCACCAGGATCCCCCGCAGGACATGAAGGAGCAATTCAAGGCGTTCGCGAAAAAACTGCCCCGCACCGAAGAGGGGAATACAATTGATTGGGTAAAAGCACTGCGCAACGGCGACATCAAGCCGAAAGAATCCTTATACGAAGACGGCCTTCCCCCCATGAAGCTTCCCGACGCCCTGAAAAAGCCCTTAAGCCTGGGTGTTGATTCCGGAAGAAGCACCGTGTTCTTCTCCCATGAGTCGCATGTCGCCTGGCTTGATTGTTCCAACTGCCATCCCGACATCTTTAATATCAAAAAAAGGGGCACCGAATCTTTTTCCATGGATAAAAATCTCTATGGCTGGTTCTGCGGAACCTGTCATATGCGGGTGGCCTTTCCCATGACGGCCTGCAAACGATGTCATCCCAACATGACAAATGTGCGTTAACCCCCTAAGCGACTACGGGGCAATCACCTCAGCCGGGACATAACCGGCCCCGCCGCAGGTGGGGCATAGTTGCTCCCGGGCGCACTTGCAATCATCCCAGTCATCGCCGACTTGGGTACCCCGCCACTCTGAATCGCACACACATACACCGGGTATTACTTTCCGCCCATCGCATTGCGGGCATTTTTCTTTCTTTTTCTCCGCCATAAAGAGACCTCCTGTCTAATCAGCTTATCTCCTCATCCACCAGCACGACCAGGCCGTCTTCAGCCTCACGCACCGACAGCCCCCGTGCCCGCAGAAGTATGAATACCGGACGCCCGAAAACAAAAAGTTCAACCGCCGCCGGTAATCCCAACTCAGCGTGGGCATAGGCCCGAATAGTCAGATCCCGGCGCACAAACTCCGTCAAGCCGGCAAGACATGCCGATTCCGCCTCGCTGTCCGCCGCGGCGGCCAAGGCCGCGACCAGGTTGTCGATGTCACGGCAAGCGCATTCCCGATTATGAAGCTCGATAAGCGGTATAATCGGATCAGCCGGATTGATTATCTCGGTCCGGGCAAGGGTATCCTTGCCGATGACCGGCATTAATGCCGCGGTATCCCAACATTTCAGCAACCGGCACTCCAACGGTCGGTCGGCATAAATCTCACAGGAGGCGTCCCCTGCCCTGAAAAAACGGCAAGACCAATTATTGCCGTCCAGGCTTCCCACCTTTATCAGTTCATGCAAAACCGGTTCAACCCGGGCGGTTATCGGATTATATGCCGATTCGCCTTTCCTGATGGTTATCAGATGCTGATAAGCGATATTCCCGGCCAACAGGATTTCCTTATCTTCCTGATGCAAAACCGGGCCGCCCCGCCGACAGCATGTCCCGCAGCGTTTACAACGGCCGCTATGTTCGGAATTTGAATCCATGCCTACAGTTGACCGGCGAATTGAGTTTGGTTCAAGGGGTGTAACTATTCAGCTCCGGTAATCGGCATTTATCTTCACATAGTCAATCGACAGATCACTGGTGTACATTGTGCTGGAGCCATTGCCGGCCTTCAGGTCCACATTCACCGCAAAGCTACGCCCCTTCAAAACCGCCGCGGCCCGCGCTTCCGCCGCAGGTCCCAATCCCAGGCCATCCCGGACCATCATTACCTCGTCAAAGGCAATATCCACCCGCTCTGGATCAAAAACAGCGCCTGATCTGCCCAGGGCGGCGATAATTCTGCCCCAATTGGCATCCTCACCGAAGAAGGCGGTCTTAACCAGGCAGGAGTTGGCAATAGTACGGGCCGCCATGGTGGCCTGACGTTCGTCCCGCGCCCCGGCGACCCGAATGCTGATCAACTTGGTGGCCCCCTCTCCGTCCGCCACAATTTGCAGGGCCAAATCCTTCAACAACTCATCCACGGCGTCCTGAAAAACCGACCGGCCGGGCGAATCATCATCAACGATCGGTTCATTACCGGCCCGGCCGTTGGCTAAAAGCAGCACGGTATCATTGGTACTGCCATCCCCGTCAACAGTGATGCGATTAAAGGACTTGTCAACGCCGTTTTTTAAGATAGTTTTAAGCGCCGCCGATGAAATCGCGGCATCGGTCAACACAAAACAAAGCATGGTCGCCATATCCGGCATAATCATGCCGGCGCCCTTGGCTATTCCCATAATCTTCACCCGACGACCGCCAACGTCCACGGTGCGACCGACGAATTTAGACACGGTATCGGTGGTCATCATGGCCTGGGCGACTTCCTCGATATTGCCGGGCGCCAACCCTTCTGAAAGCCGGGCCATTACCTTTTCGAAACGGCCGACATCCAGTGGTTCTCCGATCACACCGGTGGAGGCCGTCAAAACCAGGTCTTCCCGAATGCCGAGGGCGGCGGCGGCCAGGGCAGCCGTCGCTTTTGCCGCCCGCAGGCCCGCCGCACCGGTACAGGCGTTGGCAATGCCGCTATTTACTAAAATAGCCTGCACCCGCCCTTTTTGCAGCCTTTCCATGTCCATCAACACCGGCGCGGCCTTGACCAGATTGTTGGTAAACACCCCGGCGGCGTCAACCGGCGATTCACAAAAAATCAGCCCGACATCCAAGCGATCCTTATAACGAATCCCGGCCGGCACGGCGGCGGATGAAAACCCCTCGATTATCAATTTATACCGTCCCCGACAGGCGCCTAGGCGGCCTTGCCGCAACATCTTTTATATTTCTTGCCGCTGCCGCAAGGACAGGGCGCATTACGTCCCACCTTTTCTCCTTTACGCCTGACCGGTTCCCGGGCGGCGCCCTCCTCGGCGCCCCGGTTCAAACGCATCTGCTTCCGTTGACGCTGCCGCTGTTGTTCCTGCTCCACGGCCAGCCGATCGGCCTCTTCCTCCTGGACAAGCTGCAAACGAAACAATGCCGTCAAGGTCTGCTGCTTCATGGTTTCAACCATGTTCATAAACATCTCGAAACCTTCTTTTTTATATTCATTGAGCGGGTCCTTCTGACCATATCCCCGCAAGCCGATGCCCTCTTTCAGATAATCCATATTCAGTAAATGATCTTTCCAATGATTGTCCACCATCTGCAGGAGAATAACCCGCTCAAGGTACCGCATGGTTTCAGACGAAATTTTTTTCTCCTGTTGCGCATAGGCATCACGGACCAGGGCCAGCAGTTTTTCCTTAAAGCCGTCAAGCCTCAAGTCTTGCCGTTCTTTTTCGTCCCAGTCAAAATCAATACCGAATAATCCGCGCAGCCGCTCGGCAAGGCCCTGCCAGTCCCATTCTTCCGAAAGCAGTTTTTCCTGCGCAAATTCGGCGGCAACGGCATCGATCTGATCGACAAGCATATCCTCTATAATAGACCGGACACCTTCATCACTTTCCATGACCTCCCGACGCTGCCGATAAATCACCTCCCGCTGCTTGTTCATCACATCATCATATTCCAGCAGATGCTTACGAATTTCAAAATTATGCCCCTCAACCTTACGTTGAGCATTTTCAATAGCCCGGCTGATCATGGAATGTTCAATCGGTTCATCCTCTTCCATGCCGAGTTTGTCCAGGATGCCGGAAAGACGATCGGAACCGAAAACCCGCAGCAGATCATCCTCAAGCGAGAGATAAAATCTTGAAGAACCGGGATCGCCCTGCCGGCCGGAACGGCCACGGAGCTGATTGTCGATCCGTCTTGATTCATGCCGGCTGGTACCGAGAATATGCAGACCGCCCAGTTCAGGCACTCCTTCACCCAGTTTGATGTCCGTGCCGCGACCGGCCATGTTGGTGGCAATAGTCACTCTCCCCCGCTGGCCGGCCTCGGCCACGATCTCCGCCTCCCGTTCATGTTGTTTGGCGTTCAAAACCGAATGTTTGACCCCCTTTTTTTTAAGCATATCGGAAAGCTGCTCGGACACGTCTATGCTGACGGTACCGACCAGAACGGGCTGGCCTTTGCTATGCAGTTCCTTAATCTCCCGCGCCACGGCACGATATTTGGCTTTGGTATTTTTATAGACCACGTCCACAAAATCTTTGCGGATCATGTCCATATGGGTGGGGATAATAACGACGTCCAAGCTATAAATATTCTTGAATTCCGTCGCCTCGGTGTCGGCGGTACCGGTCATGCCGGCCAGTTTCTCGTACATCCGGAAATAATTCTGGA
>CAYWUR010000058.1:0-8972 GCA_964460745.1 uncultured Desulfobulbia bacterium
AACAGTTATGGGTACGAGTTTATGGTAATTTGTTGCCTTTGCTGAATAGTTACGCATGATCAATATTAATGGTTACGATATAAATGATGATGGATTCGTGAAAAATTGCAAATCATCATTTTCGTCATTCCAGGCTTGACCCGGAATCCAGTAATTTCAATACGTTCTGGATTCCGGCTTTCGCCGGAATGACGGCAAGAAAGGACTTTTTACGAGTCCATAAATATATTCAGGAGGAAAATTTCCATGAACAACAAATATAACAGTAGAGGCGTGACGGCTACTCAGGCCAGAGCAGATGCGTCCTCCGTCTTTCTGGCCAAGGTCTTTAACTGGATGGCCATCGGCCTCGGTTTGACCGGTTTCACCGCTTATTTTGTTGCAAGTACCAGCCTTGCCTCGGTGATCATCGGCTCGCCGATTTTTTTCGTACTGATTATCGCTGAACTGGGAATGGTTTTTTATCTTTCCGCCAGAATTCAAAAGCTGACGGCGAGTACGGCCACAGGTCTCTTCGTCGGCTATTCCATTCTGAACGGTTTGACGTTGTCGACTATTTTTCTCGCCTATACGATGTCGTCGCTGGCCGGCACCTTTTTTATTGCCGGCGGCATGTTTGCGGCTATGGCGGTGTATGGCATGGTTACCAAAAAGGATTTAACCGGCATGGGGTCTTTTCTTTTCATGGGACTTATCGGCATGATCCTCGCGTCGGTAGTAAATATCTTCATGGGGAGCGACAAGCTTTCCTGGATGATTTCCGGTATTGGAGTACTTGTTTTTACCGGGCTGACCGCCTACGATGTGCAGCGAATTACGGCAATGGGCAAGCAGGGTATCATGGATGGCGGCGAGGCCGCCATCAGGAAGGGCGCTATAATGGGGGCTTTGGCCCTGTATCTGGATTTTATCAATCTTTTCCTGAGCCTTCTGCGGTTTATGGGCGATCGGCGATAAGCGGTAAGTGTTTGAACCATAGGCGGACTGATATTTTGCCCGCAGTTCGCGTAATTTTTTTAGGTAGTTCTCCTTGGAACTCAGGATGCTGGTGACTTCCATTTCCTCGATCAGGGAGTGGAGCGGAAATCTGATATCAATGCCGTGCAGATTGATTTTTTCCATGTTTGCCCGGTCCAGAATGAGAATGGCATAATATTTTACGAGCAGACGAATACGGGGCTCTCGCCTAAAAAGATATGATTGGCCCCCCAGCGTATTCAGGAAAAAACCGGCATATTCATAAAGTCCCTGTAGAGGCAGTTTGATTTGCACCCCATGGTTCTTACATTGCCGGCCGATTTCCGACCATTGATAGAAATCGGCCATGGCTGGTTCAATTTGTCCCCGTTCCCTTGCCAGTATCTCTTTGATTAAGAAAATATCCCGTCCACCGATGATTCTGAAAAAATGCGCCATATTTTTCAGAACAGCCAGAAGGTCGTCTGTCTCGCGGACAACGACCGGCGGGTTGGCGAACAGCTTGTCGATAAGCCGCCTTATGTGGGGTTGGACGCCTTCCTTTAGCTGGTGGTCGATTATGTAGTCTTGGCCGGCCAGGTGGCTGAAGAATCTGAGAATTTCGGTTTCAACCTGTCGGCATTGTTCGTCTTTGCCGATGGCGGGTTCAGCGGTTGATGACTGGGATGTTGCGGCTGTTTCCGGCCGCCGCGTTTTTTCGGCTTCCGGGGTTGTCTCCGCCGTGGTCGGCGTCGTAATTTGCTGATTACGAACCGACTGGCCCTTTTCGAGGCCTGTTGTGGTGGATTTTTGCCCTCCCTCCCGATTCAGGTACAGAATACCCAGCGAGGCGATAACGATCAGTATTACTAATAAAACGACAGCCTTCTTGTTTTTGGGCTTTGTCCTCTCAACCATGCTGATTCCCCGTTTATATTTGTTCGTAAAACTCTTCTACTTTTTTCGATATTGTCAGATTTTAAATGTATCTTTGTTCGAAAATAACGTCAAAGAAAATATCTCTCTCCTGAATCCGATTCAGGTTTCTGCTTTGGTTATTTCAGCATTCTATTGCTGTCTTGCCGTCTTTAGCGCGGCCTGCTCGGTTTTTTTTCTGCTTGACGCAGGTGTTTTGAAGAACTATGCTTTCCTGTTTTGGTAACCACTTACGGAACAAGGGATAGTAGCGCCACCTTGGTGCTTGTACCCCATGATCAGTTAACAAATTTATTTTAAGGAGGATTCAAGTTATGACAGTGTATGTTGTTGGACATAAAAGTCCTGATACCGATTCTGTTGCTTCCGCGATCGCTTATGCCGAGCTGAAAAAGGCTATGGGGGTTGACGCTAAACCAGCTATGCAGGGGGGACTCAATCCTGAAACAAAAGTGGTTCTCGATAAGTTTGGTTTTTCCGCGCCGGAGGTATTGACCGATGGGGCCGGTAAAAAATTGATTCTTGTTGATCACAGCGATCTTGCCCAGGCGCCTGACAATCTTAAGGATGCCGAGGTCCTTGAAATCGTTGATCATCATAAGATCGGTGACATTACAACAAACAACCCCATTTTTTTCTGCGCCATGCCGGTCGGTTGTACGGGTACGGTCCTGAAGCAGCTTTATGACCAGAATAATGTGACGATTCCCCAAAATATCGCCGGCATTATGTTGGCCTCCATTCTGAGCGACACGGTGCTTTTCAAGTCGCCCACGACCACTGACAGTGACAAGGCCGCCTGTGAGGATCTGGCTAAGATTGCCGGGGTTAATGATATGCAGGCCTTGGCCATGGAGATGTTCAAGGCCAAGTCAGCCGTCGAGGGTGTACCGGCCAAGGACTTAATCTTCCGCGATTATAAGGACTTCGATATGAATGGTAAGAAAGTCGGTTGCGGACAGCTTGAATTGGTGGACCTTTCCCTGATCGATAATGTCAGAGACGATCTTTATGACGCCCTGGTTAAGGTTAAGGACGAAGGGGGCCGGCATTCCGTGTTTTTGATGCTGACTGATATCATGAAGGAAGGCACCGATCTTATGGTAGTTACCGATGATGCGGATGTGGTGGAAAAGGCCTTTGGCAAAAAACTTGATGGCAGGACTGTCTGGATTGACGGCATGATGAGCCGGAAAAAACAGACCATTCCGCCCCTGCAGAAAGTATTAGGCGCTTAAGCCGATCAAAAGCAGAGACAAAAAGGCCATGCCCGTTCAGGCATGGCCTTTTTAACATCGAGAAAGAATAGCTATTCCCTACCCCGGTCCATTGCCCTCGGACAGCTGATGAGTTTTATATTCCTTTCATAATCAAAGTTGTCGTCATGTTCAGGTGTGTGACATTGCCGGCAGACTTCGACGGCCGGTTTTCTTGTAATGTTATCTTTTGTCGGGTTTGCCTTATGCCTCTTGCCGGGGTTATGACAGACTTCGCAGCCAACTTGGAGGAGATCGGCCGGCAATGTCAGCAGGGTCTCCGGCGCCTTTATATTTTTCTTGTTATCCCTGTCATAAGTCACATGGCACGGCAGACAGTTAAGGTTGTAATTCCGCCTTTTGTCGAGCAGGGTTTTGTAGGCACCGGCATGGCTTGTCTTTTTCCAGAAAGCGGCCTGCCGGTTGTGACAGGCGGCACAGCCTTGCCAACCGGTGAATCCGGGGGGATAGACATCTTTGGCTGTTGTCGTCCGCGCTGCCTGTCTTGCCGCCTTTTTGCCGAGCTTGTTTACCTTTATCTTTACTTGTTCGACGATTGCCAGGACATCCGGTTGATCAGGAAGATCGACATCCATGGCGATGAAGCGGTTGACATAAGTCGAAGGCGTATCGCCCTGCGGATTTTGCGATTTTAATTTTTTATCCAGTTCCTTAATCTCGGCCAGTATTTTTTTCTCTTTTTGGTTGAGATTCTGGAAAATTTTGTCCTTCGCCAACTCTTCCGGCGGCATGCCACGGTGACGAAGGCGGTAAAGTCTATAGCTTATGCCGTCTGCTTCGTTCACTTTGCCGGCCAGTATTTTTTTAAGCGTATCATCTCCCCAGCTTTTTGATTGCCGCCAGGTGATCTGCAACCGGCCAAGATATTTGCCTTGCTTGTCGGTCCGGCAGATCAGGGTATTCTTAACCTGTTGCGGCGGCAGGTTGTTGGTATCAGTGCCGGCCTGGATAATCAGATGGATGCCGGGTACGGTTCGTGCTATTTCCTCGTTTTGTTTAAAAGAATAGTTGGAAAGCAAAATAAGCATATCACATTTTTTTGATAATTCAGCCGCGAGGCCGGGCAGCGTCTTTTGCCACGATACGATTTCCGCGTCATCATCCGCGGAGAATAATGAAGTCGCTGCCGGCCTCGCGCTGCCGGTAAGGCCGATGATACCGATCTGTAGATCACCGACCTGTTTGATAAGGCTGGGCGTAAAAAATGGTTTTTGCGTTGAACGGGTCAGCAGATTGGCGGATAGCCAGGTGAAGCCGGCCCGCTCCTGTAATTTTTTCAAAAAAGCAAGCCCGCCGGCCAGATCTTGTCGTGCTACACCAACGGCATCGTAGCCCATGAGGCGGTAAGCGGTTGTTATACAGTCGGCAGTGGCAAGACTTTGAGCCTCCCGAGAAGCTGCCAGCTTTTCACGCTCAAAGAGCAGGGCGCCACCGTCCAGGGTGAGATAGGGCCGCTGCTCGGCGCGTTGCATTTTTTCCAGTTGGTATGCTTTTTTGGGCAGACCGCCCAATTGGTGCTTTTTTCAGCCGCAGGGCTCGGTTTCCCCTCGGACGTCGTTGGAATAGAAAATCGTGAAAGCAACGCCCTGTTCCGTGGCCGAGGTTTTTGAAATGTAGCCCCCGACAAGAAATATCACCGCCGACAGCGCAATGAAAGACAACCTTTTCATTCTTTTTTATCTCCTTTATTGTTAGCTGATAATAACGTTTTCCTCTGCCGGAGGATTTGTCGCCATTTATCGAGTCTGTTTTTTATTATGGCCTCATATCCCCGGTTGGTGGGTTGGTAAAAAGTCCTGCCGGCTAACTGCGGCGGCAGATGTTCCTGCTCCACCAGGCCTTGGGGATCGTCATGAGCGTATCGATAACCGGCACCGTAGTCAAGCTCTTTCATCAGCCGGGTGGGGGCATTGCGGATGCGTAGTGGTACGGGCAGACTGCCGCTGCGGGCGATTTCTTTCCTGACCGTCGAATATGCCGTATAAATGGCGTTGCTTTTAGGGGCCGTGGCCAGGTAGATAACGGCTTGCGCCAGGGCGAGTTCTCCCTCCGGCGATCCCAGGATGCGGTAGGCGTTGTGGCTGTTGATTGCTAAATTAAGGGCCTGAGGGTCGGCGTTACCGATATCTTCCGATGCGAAGCGTATAAGCCTGCGGGTAACATAAAGGGGCGGCTCACCGGCGGCAAGCATTCGTGCCAGCCAGTAGAGGGCGCCGTCTGGATCGCTGTCCCGTAAACTTTTGTGCAGCGCCGAAATGATATTGTAATGTTCTTCGCCTCCGGCATCGTAGCGCAGGCTCCTTTTCTGACAGGCCTCTTCGGCAATGCTCAGGTTGATAAAGGGTGTCTTGTCCGCTTCGGTCCCGGTTTTCTGCGCCAGAGCTGCGGCCACTTCCAGAAAATTCAGCGCTACCCGGGCATCGCCGTCGGCCATATTGCCAATATGCGCCAGCGCTTCCTGCTGTATTCCCACATTCAATTTTCCCAGACCGTTTTCTCGGTCACGCAAGGCTCTTGTCAGAATGGTTTGTAGGTCGTCTCTGCTCAGAGGCTTGAGAACGAGAACGCGACAACGGGAGATCAAGGGCGCAATAACATTAAAGGATGGATTTTCCGTGGTGGCGCCGATTAAGGTCAGCAGTCCGCTCTCAACATGGGGCAGGAAGGCGTCCTGCTGGCTTTTATTGAAGCGGTGGATTTCATCCACAAAGAGGATGGTGCCTTCGCCTTTCTCCTTGCGGTCTTGGGCGTGCGCTACTATTTTTCTGACCTCTTTTACGCCGGAAAGGACCGCGGAAAAGAAAACAAAGACGGCGTCGGCGCTTTGTGCCAGAATTCGGGCCAGAGTGGTTTTCCCTGAGCCGGGGGGACCCCAGAGCAGCAGGGAGGGGATTTTTTTTCGTTCAATTAACTGTTGCAGCAGTTTGCCTTTACCCAGCAATTCTTCCTGACCGACAAAATATTCGATTCTGTCAGGCCGCAGACGTTCTGCCAAGGGAGCGGTATCCGGGGAGGCGGGTTTCTTCGGCATGAGTGAACGGGCTCCTAATAACTATTTTGTATCTCAGCCCATTTCTTTTCAAGACGCTTGGCTGAAACGGGGTAAGCGGTTTTTAATTCCTGCGCAAACAAGGAGATTTTATATTCTTCGAGCATCTCCCGGTATTCCTCAAGCAGCCGCCGACATTCGGGGGATGCGGCCGCCGGCGTTTCCCATGTTCGTAATCTGTCAAGATGGGGCTGTAGTTGTGATGCCTTGGCCGCGTCTTTTTTCGGAGAAACGTGCGCTCTTTCTACCCGGATTCGTAATGCCTGCAGGTAACGGCCTGCCATGGTCAGCCGTCGGCGGTTGCATTTTTTTAGAAAATCGGTGGGTAGGATTTGTTCAACCTGTTCACGGTAATCCTGAAATCTATGATCGGGTGCGGATTTTCTATCGGCGGCCCTCATCTTCTCGAATTTGTCAATATGGTCCAAGGTCAGGCGTCGATCACGCAGGACAGCCAGGACATCGTCAAGCATCTCTTTTCCTTTGACCAGCAGACCTTCTTTTTTTGTTTCCTCTATCTTTTCGAAAAAGCAGGCGCGGGATGGCAGCAGGCCTGGACGGACTGCAAAAATTTCTTCCAGAATAAAGGTAAAGAGATCAGCACCGGCCTGTTGAGTAAACACGATTCCGCCATAAAGTTTCCAGGCGGAGTGCGGTTTGGTAAAGAGCGCGTTGCATTCCTTGCGCAGTGCTTTAAGCTGCTTTGGAAAATGCAGACCGTAAAGATTGAGTAATCCCTGGCGGGTGGCGTGTTTGCTTTCTTCTTCATTATTGAAAAGCCTGAGGGCGACCTGCTGATTTTCTCTAACGAGTGTCGGAAAGGCAAAGCCTGACAGCTGGTGATTCCGCGATTGAATGGGTATTTGGGCCGGCAGACCTTCAAAATCCCAGGTGGTAACGGCCGGTCGTTCCCACTTTAACTGTAGATCCCGCAGATTATTGTTATCCTCCTGCTGTCGCGGGACAACGGTCAGTTCTGAGAAAACCCGGCTTGTTTTAATGGTGTTACCCTGCGAGTCGGTAAGATTAAAGCGAAATTTCAGGTGGTCGGGGAGAGCGGCGATCGGCCATTGTTCACGTTTGATCCGTACCTGAAATCGTTTAAAAACAGCCTGTGCAAGTGCCTGGTACAGGCCGCCCTGATAAGGTCGGAGATCGGCGTGCAGAGTTCTGGCCGTTTCCGGGATGGAGATCAGGCATTTACGGGTATTCTTGGGCAGTCCTTTTAGGAGGAAAGTGGTTTTTTCGAGGAGAAGCCCCGGCACCAGCCAGTCAAAGATATCCGCCGAGAGATGGGGCAGGAGGTCAAGCGGCAGGGTGACGGTAACGCCGTCCTCGTCGGATCCAGGTTGAAATTTATATGATAGTTTCAGCCTGAGATCGCCGTTGGGCAGTTCCTTGGGAAAATCATCCAGTTCCTGCCGCGCCGGCGCTTCTATAAGGATATCTTTTTCCGTCATCCATAATCGTGCGTCCGCTTTCGACTTTTTGAGAAAGCGATTAAGGCCCGCCTGGTCGTAAATATCTTCAGGAAGTCGTTGATCATAAAAATGATACAGGACATAATCATCCGCCAGAACACCACGCTGCCGCAGACGATCTTCCATTTCCTCGAACTTGGCCAGCAGTTTTTTGTTCTTATCCAGGAAGGTATAACGGCCCTGCAATTCACCCTCAACCAGGGCGGATTGGATAAAGAGCTGCCGGGCCTCCCGCCGGGTGGTCCGGCTGAGATGCCCGTAATTTATTTTTCTGGACGGCACTATTACCAGGCCGAACAAGAGTACTGTTTCGTTGGCGACAACCTGGCCGCGTCTTTTTTCCCAACGTACTTCAGAGTAGGATGATCGGCACAAAGGACCGGCAACTGCCTCAATCCATTCAACCTTTATATCGGCAACTGTTCTGGCATATAAATTTGAGGTTTCCACCAGTTCCGCCGCCACAACCCATTTGCCGGCCTTGTTGAACTGATTCGAACCGGGGAAAATCATTATTTCCTTACCTTGAGCGCCCTGAAAGATGTTTTTTTTCTTTTTTACTGCAATATTACGCAGATATCCGCTGAGGACGGCTTGATGGATTGCGGCGTACGAGGCGGGCCGCGAATTACTCGGAAATCTGCTTTCTGCCGTCAGGATGTTATTAATCTGTTCATGCAGATCCTGCCATTCCCGCATACGCTGATAGGAAAGAAAATGGCTGCGGCAGAATTTTCGCAGGCGGGAGGCGCTCTTGACCTTTGAGGAGGTATTATGAAATGTATCCCATATTTTGATGTATGAGAGAAAATCGGAAAAAGCCACGGCAAATTCTTCCTGGGCTTTATCTGCTGCTGCTTCCTTTTCCGCCGGTCGGTTTCTGGGATCCGGTATGCTCAGGGCGGCGGCGATAACGGTTATTTCCCGCAAGGCATTGCAATTGCGTCCTTCAATGAGCAGCCGTGCGATTCTGGGGTCCAGCGGCAGACGGGCCATGATTCGGCCGGTAGCCGTAAGCCGGCGATGCGAATCAATGGCGCCGAGTTCGCTGAGAAGGGCGTAACCGTCTTTGATTGCCCGGGAGGATGGGGAGTCGATAAATGGAAAGGTGGCCGGATCACCAAGTTTTAAAGCGATCATGCGGAGAATGACCTCGGCCAGATTTGAGCGTTTTATCTCGGGCAGGGTGAATTCCGGTCGCCCTAGATAGTCTTCCTCGGCATATAGCCTGATGCAGACGCCATCCGATACTCTGCCGCATCTACCGAGGCG
>CAYWUR010000059.1:0-8906 GCA_964460745.1 uncultured Desulfobulbia bacterium
GAACAGTTATGGGTACGAGTTTATGGTAATTTGTTGCCTTTGCTGAATAGTTACGCCATTAACAAAAAAACTCCAGGCGCATACAGAACATTACTCCTTTGATTTTGCCGCTTTGATAATCTTGTCGGCCAGCTGGCCGGGCACCTCTTCATAATGAGAAAAGGCCACGGTAAAAGAACCGCGGCCGCCGGTAAAGGAGGTAATATCCGGGGCGTACAGCTGAATCTCGGACATCGGCACCTGGGCGTTTATCAACTCGCCTTTGGCGTCTGAATCCATACCCATCACCTTGCCCCGCCGACTGTTCAAATCTCCCATGACATCGCCAACACAATCCTTGGGAACCCTGATAGTCATGCTCATAATCGGCTCCAACAACGTCGGTTTAGACTCCAGCGCCCCTTTTCTAAATGCCAGGGAGCCGGCAATCTTGAAGGCAATTTCAGAAGAATCGACGGCATGAAAAGAGCCGTCCACCAAGGCGACCTTTACATCCACCATGGGATACCCGGCCAAGGCCCCTTCCTGCATGGCCTCAATGATTCCCTTTTCAACAGCCGGGATATACTGCTTTGGAATAACACCCCCGACAATCTTGTCTTCAAACTCAAATCCACCACCGCGCGGCAAAGGCTCGATTTCTATCCAGGCATCACCGAACTGACCACGGCCGCCGCTCTGTTTCTTATGTTTTCCCTGGACCCGGGTCTTCCCCTTAAGCGTTTCTTTATACGGCACCTTAGGAAGACTCAGGGACATATCAACACCAAACTTGCGTTTGATCTTCTCCCCCATGACCTCGAGGTGGACCTGACCCACGCCGGAAATTAGAATTTCATGAGTTTGCGGTTCCCTGGAAAGCTTTAATGTTAAATCCTCGTCCAACATTCTGGTAATTGAGGAAAACAGCTTTTCCTCATCTCCTTTTTTAGCTGCCACGGCATAGGATATAACCGGTTCCAGAGGGGGAACAGTCTCATAAACAACAGGGCTGCTTTCAACGCAAAGCGTATCGCCGGTAACGGTTTTTTTAAGTTTGGCAACGGCGGCTATCATGCCGGGTCCCACACTGTCAACCGGCCTCTGCCCTTTACCCTCCAGAACAAAAAGCTGCCCGAATCGCTCCATGGCTTCCTTGGTGGAATTATAGCAGGAATCGCTGCTCAGCATGCCGGAAAAAACCCTGAAAATTGTCAATCGCCCGGCATAAGGATCGGCCATGGTTTTAAAGACATAGGCGGAAAATGGCTCCTCCGGCAGGGATTTACGCTCGACGACTTCACCGGTTTTGGGATCCGTACCAATTTGGGGCGCCTTATCCAAAGGCGACGGCATCAAATCGTTGATCATGTCAAGCAGAATTTCCGTACCCAGATTCGCGGTAGCGGCGCCGACAATCACCGGACACAGGCTGCCGGTTTTCACGGCTTTTTTAAGGCCTTCCTGCAAATCATTTTCACTCAACTCCCCTTCTTCGAGGAATTTTTCAATCAAATCATCGTCGGTTTCAGCCACCAGCTCCATGAGACTTTCCCGATAATTTTGAATATTATCCGACATCTCGGCCGGAATTTCCGTCTCTTTGATACCGCCGGAACCTTTATCGTCGAACAAGTAGGCCTTATTCCTTATGATATCCACAACACCCTTAAAATCTTTTTCCGCGCCGATCGGCAGACAGACAACAGCCGGTTTTAACGGCAGGGAACTCTTTATTCCCTCAATAACATTATCGAAATCAGCCCGTTCCCTATCCATCTTGTTAACAAAAATAATAGCGGGCAGATTCCTTTCCACAACGAAAGATGCAAACTTTTCCGTCTGGTTTCTTACACCATCAACGGCCCCAACGGTAAAGACGGCGCAATCCGCCACATGCACGGCGAACATGGCTTCATTGATAAAGTTGTCGTCCCCGGGGGTATCGATCAGAAAAACCGTGTGTTTTTTCCAGTCATAGTTGTTAAATGACGAACCAATGGATACATTTCTTTTTATCTCTTCCGGCTCATAATCCATTACGGAAGAGCCATCATCGACTTTTCCTAGACGACTGACCTTCCCGGCAGTGAACAACAAGGCCTCCGCCAAGGAAGTTTTCCCGCAACTCCCATGCCCCAATATCGCTACATTTCTAACTAGTTTTGTGTCCTGCATGTATTCCTCCGATTTGAGTTGCCGGTTGTCTAAAAAAACTTGACCACTCAAGGGGTATTTGGTAACCAATCACCGGCTCAGGCAGCCAGACAACGATCCATTCCTTTGTCGTAACTGATCACGGGGTACAAGCGCCGAGGGCGGCATTATCCCCTTATTCCATAAGTGACGCTTATACGTCAGCCGAAAAAAAAGATTCTATTCGGAAGATCATTGTAAAGTCAAGTGATAACATAGCCGTAACCGTTCAACAGCACCACATCTCGGAGTCGTCGCTCACCTGGACCTTCTCAACATAGAGGGGGCTATAACTTGAAGCCCCGAACGAATGAGGTCCCGCGAACGCTCACGAATTCAGGAGAATGAAAAAACCTAATGAAAAAACCCGCGGATGATACCGGCAAAATCGCCAGCTCGGCCGGCAAAGTCAGCATAGCGGTCATGTGCAGCCGGGTATTAGGGCTCGTCAGGGAACAGGTTTTTGCCTCTTTCTTTGGGGCCGGTTTTGCCTATGATTCTTTCGTGGTAGCCTTCCGCATCCCTAACCTGTTGCGTGACCTCTTTGGCGAAGGCGCCTTGAGCGCCGCATTTGTCTCGGTATTCTCGGACTACGACACCACAAAAGGCGCGAAAGCCACCTGGCAACTGGCCAACAATGTCCTGGTGTTCATCGGTATCATTCTGAGCGTAACCACCTTGGCCGGTATCTTTTTTGCCGGGCCGATCGTCCTGACCCTCGCCCCAGACTTCGCCCTCATTGCAAATAAAGTGGCACTCACCCGGAAGCTGACGGTAATCATGTTCCCCTTTTTGATTTTTATTTCACTTTCCGCCGTGGTCATGGGAATATTGAATACCAAAGGCCGTTTTTTTGTGCCATCGCTGGCCTCGAGTTTTTTTAATCTTGGTTCAATTATCGGCGGTGTGGGGCTTGCCCTCCTTATTCCCAGATTCGGGCAACCGCCTATTGTGGGTATGGCCTTCGGGACATTAATCGGCGGCCTTTTGCAGCTGACCTTCCAGTTGCCGTCTCTACGAAAAAGCGGCTTTTCTTTCCACCCGCATCTAAACCTCCTCGACCCGGGCTTACGGCGCGTGCTGAAATTAATGGTACCGGCCGTGATCGGACTTTCCGCTACACAGTTGAATATATTCGTCAATACCAACTTTGCATCATCGTGCGCCGAGGGCAGCGTCTCCTGGCTCAATTATGCTTTCCGGCTGGTCCAATTTCCCATCGGCGTATTCGGCGTGGCGATCTCCATAGCCACCCTGCCGGTAATCTCCCGGTACGCAGCCATACGGGATCTGGCCAAATTAAAAGAAACTTATATATCTTCTCTTACCATCGCCTTTTGCTTGACTATTCCCGCCACTATCGGCTTGGTACTGCTGGCGGAACCAATCATCCGCGTCATATTCCAACACGGCGTTTTCACCGCCTTCGACACCACCATGACCGCGGAGGCCTTGATATATTACGCCTTAGGGCTATTTGCTTACTCAGCGGTCAAAATCATGGTTCCGGTATTTTATGCGCTTAACGATACACGCTATCCGGTCATCGGCAGTTTCTTAACGGTAGGCGCCAATATTATCATAATAATGCTGACCATCGACCGCTTTCAACACAAAGCCATCGCGCTTTCCACCTCGTGTACCATGATACTTAATTTCATATTCCTGAACGTGGTGCTTTACCGGAAACTGGCAGGCTTTTCACTCTCCTATCTCTTGACAGGCTTATATAAAATACTACTGGCATCTGCCGCAATGGCCGTTTGTCTTGTAGGACTGCGGGCAGGAATTGCCGGCTGGTTGCAGCATGGTTTTGTGGGACAATTGGCTGGAATTCTAATCCTGATCGCCGCAGGCGTCACCGTCTACGGCAGCCTGCTACACATCTTAGGCTTACGGGAATTGACCTTTATCACGGAAAAAATAATGGCAAGACTGCGGCGCGGCTAAAAAAGTGGCGCCCGGAGCGTCGCCAGCCGGCTCAACAGGGCGACCACGGCCGTATCCACTCGGAGAATACGGGGTCCCAGGCTAAACGGTTTAAAGCCGGATTCGGAAAATTTATGTACTTCGAAATCAACCCACCCGCCTTCCGGCCCGACAGCGAGAATAATACGCGCGGTTGACGGCTGCTTGTCGGCCTGCGGCGGCAGGGGCGTCGCTGTTGGGTGAGCGAGCAGCCGCAAGGGACAATTTTTCGCTATATCGGGAAGCGTGTCTTCCATGAACGGCTTAAATCTATTATAAATAAAAACCTTGGGGACACTGGTATCCATTGCTTGCTCAAGCCCCCGCAACAGATAAGGCCGATAATTTTCCGCCCGGAGCAGAGAAGCGCTGAAAAAACTTTTTTCCACCCGGCTGGCATTTATCAAAAATAGCCGGGAGATACCCATCGTTGTTGCCTGGCCCAGTATTCTCTTTAACATTATAGGCCGCGGGAGCGCCAGGATCAAATCAACGCAAGGTAACGGCGGCGGCAAACCGTCAAGAACAACCTTTAGAGCAACACGAGGTTCGTTGACCGACTTGCACGCTGATATCTCAAGAATCCGGCCGTTGCCAACGGGACCATCAATCAGGCCGATTTTGACCTTGTCGCCCCGGCGACATTTTAAAATGTTTACAATATGTTCACTCCGGCGATCCTGGAGAAACACGACATTATCGCCACCAAGTTCCGCGGAACTGATTAATATTAAATTCATTTAACTATGTCAGTTAGGGGCAACAAATTTCCATAAACTCGTAACCATAACTGTTCAGATGTGCCTCAGGTTCGTTCGTTTCGCCCTCCGATGCGTACTCCCTGTACGTGAGGAGGGCGAAACGGACGAAGATGGGGTGCAGCTGAACAGTTACATTCATTTTTTCATTATCCTAATGATTATTCTTTACAACCTTGCACAATTGGTCGGGCTTATTTTATTTTTACCATTTATCTGCGTTATAGTAATTATCAACGCCAAATATCGGAAGGTCGTTCCCGCACGTTTAGGCTTTGGACTTGACCGTCTGTTGAAGGGCCAAAACATCAAGAGGCCGCGCATTTGGATCCACGCCCTTTCCGCCGGCGAGGTGTTATCCGCCGTACCTCTTGTCAAGGCCGTCCGGAGGGCATATCCCCAGGCTGCCATTTTCTTCTCGGCAACCACCGCGACCGGCAAACAACTTGCCACGCAGACTATTGCGCAGCAGGTTGATCTGTTTGTTCCTTTTCCCCTTGATCTCTTTTTCTGCGTCAAACGATTTATACGGCGGCTGGCGCCGGATTTTTTCATTTTAATCGAAACAGACTTTTGGCCCAATTTTATTTATACCCTCAAAAAAAACAATATTCCATGCCTGCTGGCAAACGGCAGATTCTCGCAAAGCTCATATGATCGGTATCAAAAATTAAGGCCGCTATTTACCCCATTGTTTGCAAGCTTTCGGTTTATCTCGATGCAGACCGAAGCCGATGTCGGGAAAATGATCAATCTTGGTGTGCCGGCCGACAAAATCAGGGCTCTCGGCAACCTTAAATACGATGCGGCCCTCTCCGGCCCAACCGCACGGGGCCACCATATGCCGACAGATAACGCGGATCGAACTCCCCTTAGCCTTCCACCGGCCAAAACAGTCTGGGTGGCGGGCAGCACGCATCCCGGCGAAGAGCTCATAATTTTCAATACTTATAAACGGCTGCAAAAATTATTTCCGGATTTATTCCTGGTGCTGGCCCCCCGCAAGATAGAAAGGACGGGAAATATTGCGGCCCTGGCCGCACGCCTTGGCCTTAATCCAGTTCGGCGCTCCAGACCGGGCGCCCCGGCCAGCTCGGTGCTGCTCCTTGATACACTGGGTGAACTGTCCGAGATATATTCGTTATGTAAAATAGCCTTTATCGGCGGCAGCCTGGTCCGGGCGGGAGGCCATAACCCCCTGGAAGCCGCCGCCCTTGGCAAACCCGTCATTTTTGGCCCGCATATGGATGATTTTGCGGAAATCTCCCACGATTTATTAGAAGTAAAAGGCGCGGCCATGGCAAAAAACGAAGAAGAATTATTCGGCCTGATGCAGGCATGGCTGACGGATGGAAAACAAAGAAAGGAATGCGGCGAACAGGCGTTGGCCTTGGTCGATCGACAACGGGGCGTAACAGCCCGCCATATGGATATAATCAACAAAATCCTTGCCGCCCGGGGCGCCTCATGAACAGGGAACGGATCTCAACAAAAACTCTCTTCTTCCTCGGCCGGCCTTTTGCGCCCTTATACAGCGCTCTTATGTCCCTGCGCGTCTTGCTTTACAACAGCGGTTTTTTCAAACGACATCGCCTGTCCGTCCCTGTAGTCAGCGTCGGCAATCTGCATCTGGGCGGCACGGGCAAAACACCTCTAATTAAATATATTGCGAAATTTTTGCAGCGTAACGGCAGAAACCCAACCATTCTTAGTCGTGGTTATCGGGGCAAGGCTCACGGCCAAGTGAACGTGGTATCCAACGGCCGAAAAATATTCATGGCGGCCGCGGCATGCGGCGATGAGCCCAGACTACTGGCCGAGTCCCTGCCCGGGGTCCCGGTTATCACCGGCAAAAAACGCGCTGTGACCGGTCGCTATGCCATTGAACAACTGTCCGCCGATACTATCCTGCTGGACGACGCCTTTCAGCATCTCTCCATAGAACGAGACCTTGACCTCGTTCTATTTAATGCCTCCAAGCCATTGGTGGAAGATCGAATATTGCCGGCCGGCGAATTAAGAGAACCAATTACAGCCCTTAAACGCGCCCATGGTTTTATAATTACCGGAGCGGACGGATCGAACCGCCACAACACAGAAACGATAATGCGATTTTTGAGAGAACATTATCCCGGTAAACCGACTTTCCTCGGCAAGTATAAAACTGTTGAGCCTCTTTATGACAGCCGGGGGGGAACGCACAGCCTTGAGGAGGCCAGACGCCTCGCGTTTTATGGTTTTTGCGGCATTGCCAACCCCTTATGCTTCAGGCAAACTCTGACCGATGAACATTTCAATATTCTGGAATTCTCAACCTTCCGGGACCACCACATTTACTCACAAAAGGATATTGACATGCTGCGGAAGAAGGCAAGGTCTCTAAAAGCCCAGGCCCTTATTACCACCGAGAAAGATTTTGTGAAACTGGGGCCTTTTTTTAAAAACGCCCCCCCTCTTCTCCTGCTTAAAATAGAGCTTGCAATGGAAGAGGCTTTTGAATATTTTCTCGCCGAACGACTTCTCAAAAAGTTGATGACTGGTGGTGATTTATAAACACCTGTGTCTTTTTTGACACACCAAACAACCTATTGCCGCCTAACTTACCATGAAGGGCTATATAATTATTTTGTTAAAAAATCGAGATTATTAGCGACCTAAAAATATTATTTCCTTCTCACCGACATGCGGCTCGATTATTGCATAATATCAAACATAATCGGTCCAGCCGGAAATTGCTTGCCTTCGCGAGACAAGCAAATAACTTGGCTTTCCGGGTTCCAGCATAACAAGCGTAAGAATCAAAAGGAACACAGCATATGACTACGCATCAAATAAATCCGTATCAACATACTTTAAAGAAACAGGCGAAATGTCGGGGAATCGGGTTGCATTCCGGCAAGGATGTAAATTTAACCATCCGGCCGGCAAGGGCCAACAGTGGCATTCACTTTATCCGAACGGACGAAAAAAGCAAAACCGTTATTCCCGCCTTTATGAATCGCGTGGTCGATACCAGGCTGGCGACCACCATCGCCGAAAACAACGTCAGGGTCGGCACCACGGAACATCTGCTGTCCGCCCTTTCAGGTTTTGGCATTGACAACGCGATAATCGAAATAGACGCCGCGGAAGTACCAATTATGGATGGCAGCGCCGGCCCCTTTATAAGGCTATTGAAAACAGCCGGCCAACGGCAACAGAAAGAATACCGAAAAAAGCTGAAAATCACCCGCGAAGTTTCATTTCAGGATGGGGATCGGCATATTCGGATTCTACCCTATAACGGCTTGAAAATTTCAGCGGAAATTGATTTCGATCATGAGCTGATCTGCCGCCAGACATGTCTAATTGAACCAACCCCGGCCGTCTTTGAGCAAGAGATTGCCGCGGCCAGGACCTTCGGTTTCGTCGAAGAGGTTGAAGAATTAAGAAAAAACGGACTGGCCCTTGGCGGTTCCCTGGATAATGCGGTTGTCATGGACCGTACAGGTGTTCTTAACAAGGACGGCTTACGGTTTAATAACGAATTCGTCCGCCATAAGGTGTTGGATATAATCGGCGACCTCGCCCTTTTGGGATGTCCGCTTTTAGGCCATATCATCGCCTACAAATCCGGCCACGCCCAACATCTCGGTTTAATGCAGGAAATTGTCGCCACCCCGGAAGCATGGGAGTTCGTCGAACTTAAAAGAGATGGGCAACTTTCAGTACTGAAAAAAGTTGTTACCACAACCAAAGCGGCCAGCCACCGAATTCTGCCTTTTCTAACGCCGCCCACGACGCCGGCGGCTATTTCCGCCGGAGGCTCCTGTCCAGCCCGCGCCTGAATTCTCTACAGACCTCTAATAAATCCCGCCGGAATCTTCTTGATTTTGCCGCGGGATTTTTTATGAAAAAATTTCAACTAACAAGCGACAAAAGGTAAATATAATGATAAATTTATAAAATAAGTAACTATTCAGCAAAGGCAACAAATTATCCTAAACTCGTAGCCGTAACTGTTCA